>CAKRWK010000186.1 GCA_934417455.1 uncultured Eubacteriales bacterium | reverse complement strand
GGGAGCGGTACTGAATGACAGCCCGGTGGGCTGTCAATGCCGCGGAACGGCTCGCCCGCAGGCGAGAAATCCGGTTCCGCTTACCTGCCTTCTTTCGCCACGACATGTTCTTTCGTCTCATGTCAATTCTTCTTCCGCGCTACACAGCTCGTGCAAATAAATGCACAGCATTTTTCTGCGGGTCAACATCCGGTTCCGCAGCCAAAAAGGAAAAGAGTGCCGTCAGGTGCTCTTTTCTTTTTATCTAAGGAAACGGATTTGAAGGGAAAGCGGTACCGAATGGGAGCCCGCCGGGCTCCCAGAGCCGCGGACGCGGTGCGATTCACGACCCGAAAGCCGAGGAAATCATAGACGGACTCGCCTACGATTTTTCCCTTGCATACAAAGACGCCGCTATGCACAACGGGGTGATTGCGCGCACCGTCGTGCTTGACAGACTGATGTCGGATTGGCTCGCAAAGAATCCTGCGGCCGTGGTAATAAACATTGCCTGCGGGTTGGATACCCGTTGCTATCGGATGCACGGATATGCACACTGGTATATCCTCAATTTGCCGCAGACGGCGGCCAGAGAATGGCTTTTATCGAAGAGCGGCAGCATATCCCAAATTACTCTGTCCGCCACAGAGAATTGGGTGCACTTCAAATATGTCAGAGGATCTTTCGGTTTGTCTCCCTCAAATGCGGTTGAAAAAGTCTGAAATATATGGTATAATCGAAAAGCAGGTGCCACACGCCCGTAACAGACAAACGAAGGAGAAACGCCATGCCCTTCTTATCGGAAGAACATATTCTTTATACCGTGCTTGCCGTCATTGTCCTCGCGGTATTCTACGGGATTTATTTTTCCAAAATGCTTTTGCAGAAGCGTCGGGGAATTCAGACCAGACAAATCGGCCGCAGAAAAGAAAAAGGCCTCCACACGGTGGAGTCGCTGATGAATATAGCCACGCTCGGAGCCCCCGCGGCGCAACTCGTATCGATGGCGCTCGGTTGGAGTTACACGCCCGCCGGCGCGCGGCTGACGGGCTTTTGCATCGGTATGCTCGGCGACCTTATTTTCCTTGTCTCGGTCATTTGCATGAAGGACAGTTGGCGCGCCGGCATTCCCGACAAAGACAAAACCGAACTGGTAACCTCCGGGATTTACCGGTACAGCCGTAATCCCGCCTTTCTCGGCTTCGACTTTATGTACATCGGCGTTTTCCTGCTGTACTGCAACCCGCTGACGGCGGTTTTTTCGCTGTTTTCCATGGTCATGCTGCACCTGCAGATTCTGCAGGAAGAAAAGTTTCTGACAACGGTTTTCGGGGCGCCGTATATCGCCTACCGGGCGCAGGTCTGCCGCTACCTCGGAAGGAAAAAGCAGCGCTGACCACACCGGCATCGGTGCGCCCGCCCGCAAGTTGCAGGAATAAAGAACAATTACCCAACGGAGGCAGAAATGAACGATAAGTGGCTGGACTTTGCCGTCCGCATTCAGAGCATTGCGCAGGCGGGACTGCAATACGGCAAAGACAAGTACGATAAAGAACGGTACGAAGAACTCCGGCGCATTGCCGCCGAAATGGTGGCCGAAAAAACGGATATGCCCGTCGAAAAAGTCACGGCGCTGTTCTGCAACGAATCCGGATATCAGACGCCGAAGGTGGATACCCGCGGCGCGGTTTTCGTCGACGGAAAAATCCTTCTCGTGCGGGAAAACAACGGCACATGGGCACTGCCCGGCGGTTGGTGCGACGTGGACCGGTCCGTCGCGGAAAACACCGCGAAAGAGGTGAAAGAAGAGGCCGGGTTCACCGTAACTCCCGAAAAAATCATTGCCGTTCAGGACTGGAGACGGCACAATGTGACAAATTATGTTTACGGTGTCGTGAAAATTTTTGTTCTTTGCCGATACGAAAGCGGCAAATTTGAAAGCAATATCGAAACAACCGGTATCGGATTTTTCGGAAAAGACGCCCTGCCCGAAAACCTTGCCGCGGAAAAATGCACAAAAGAGCAGATTCTGATGTGCTTTTCATCCTACGAACATCCCGACACACCGACGCTGTTCGATTAAGCGCGATGCTCCGCCCGGCCGGCCACCGTCAATTCCACCCCTGCCTGCCGCATGGCGGAAACGACGTGTTCGGAAAGGGGATTTTTGTCGTCGGTGATAACTTTGTCGCGCGGCGAAAAAGGAGCAAATGTATAGAAACTGCTCTTACCGATTTTTTCGCTCTCCGCAAGGCAAAACCGCTGCTCGGAACGTTCCATCAGCGCGAGCGTCAGAGCGCCGTCCTCTTCCCGCCAATCGGAAAAGCCCTCGTCCGATACGGCCGTCAGACTGAAAAACAACTTGTCAAAACGGTATTTCCGAAGGCAGGATGACACGGCGGGGCCGCCGATGCGGCCGTTCTCCGTGTTGATTTCGCCCTCCGGCAACAGGACGCGTCCGGTAAAATCGCCGTCATGCAACTTGCGCGTCAGAATCAACGCAATATGAACGGACATGGCCAGCACCGTCAGATTTTTCAGGCCGTAAACCGCTTCCGCCATGGCCTCCGTAGTGGAGCCCTCATCCAGTGCGATAACATCACCGTCCCGCAAATACCCGACCGCACAGCGGCCGATGGCGGCCTTCTCTTCCGCACAATGCGTTTTGCGTGTTGCGTAAGGCAACTCGCGCTCCGCGCTCGACAGAAGCATCACGCCCCCGTGCACCTTGCGCAAAGGGTAAGAGGCGCAGAGCGTCTCCACGTCCCGCCGCACCGTTTCGTCCGTAACCGAAAAGTGTTCGGAAAGTTCGCGTACGGTGACCTGCCCCCCGCTTTGTATGTACGCAAGCATTTCTTTCAATCTTTGATTCTTCAGCATATGCCACTTTCCTCCCGGATTTCACGGCGGCAAACCGACGGTTTGTCGCCGAACGTATTTCCATTTAGGGTACCATAAATATGAGAAAAAGTCAATGTTTTTCTTCTGTTCCCGTCTAAAATCAACAAAAACCAAAAATATTTTGTGGATATGTGTTGATTTTAGCAAAAAACAGTGATATATTATAGAAGTATTTCAAGAAAACGAGGAACTCCGTATGTCGCTGTCAAGAAAATCATCCGCTTGTCTGATAATCCTTTCCGGCCTTGTCTTCTTCTCCGTCCATCTTACGCGCTATAACCTTGCCGCCGTACTGCAGAGTCTGGCGGCCGATCTTTCCGTCGATGAGTCCTATATCGGCCTTGCCCTGACGGGGCACGCGGTGCTGTACTGTTCCGGGCAAATCATCAACGGCATCATCGGCGAAAAAGTCCCGCCGCGCATTTTTGTTACGGTCGGTATGCTCGGATCGGCGC
>CAKRWK010000185.1 GCA_934417455.1 uncultured Eubacteriales bacterium | reverse complement strand
CAAGAGCGAACTCCCGGTACATGTTCACTACTCATTTGACGCACGGTGAGAGCCGTAGTCCTCTCCCACGGTACGGGCAGCCTGAGGCTGCGTCACAGCTTACGCTGCAAGAGCAACAGTATTGTTGTCGTTTATTTTTAAAGTTTGGACATTTTGACGGGATTATCCGGCCCGCTGCGCTTATCCTGCCTCACGACCCCTGTCGAAACCATGGCAACCCCATGTATCACGGCGGCACCGTGGGTGCTGTATACAGTATACACGTTTTTCCCGCGTTTGTCAAGGGGGAGAAGAGTCGAATCCCGTCTCTTCAAAATGACTTTTATAATTTTTCGGTCGGACGGCGGAAACGGCATATCAAAGAATCCGTTTTCCGTCCTGCCGGCACCTATGTCGGAAAGTACCGAAAAATTGCTGTTTTAGACAGCTTATCATGGATTTTTACCTTTTTGCGCAAAGAAAGCCGCGCTTTTCGCACGGCTTTTTCTGCTACATTCTGTATAAATCGCGTTTTCGGCGATGCAGTTCAGATGCAGTCGGGTTGGGGACTGCGTCCGTCAGCCGTACGTGGGTACGGCAAGGTCGCTACCCGACACGAATGCGCCGAAATGTCCGTCGAAAATCATTCCCACTCGATGGTGGCGGGAGGCTTCCCCGTAATGTCATACACCACGCGCCCGACGCCTTTGACTTCGTTGACGATACGCGAGGAGGCGGTGCCGAGGACACGGTGCGGCACGGGGGCGTATTCGCAGGTCATGAAGTCCGACGTGCGCACGGCGCGCAGGGCAACGGTGTAGCCGTAGGTACGGAAGTCGCCGACGACGCCGACGGAGCGGGTGTCCGTCAGGACGGCGAAGTACTGGTCGGCCTTGACGTGGCGACGCTCCATTTCATAACGGAAGATGGCGTCGGCATCGCGAAGGATGTCGAGTTTCTCGGGGGTGATTTCGCCGAGCACACGCACGCCGAGACCCGGACCCGGAAAGGGCTGACGGTTGACAAAGGCATCCGGCAGGCCGAGTTCACGGCCGAGCGCGCGCACCTCGTCCTTGAAAAGGCTGCGCAACGGTTCGACCACGCCCGTGAACTGCATGTTCTTCGGCAGGCCGCCGACGTTATGATGGCTCTTGATGGTCGCGGCTTTGCTTCCGCCCGACTCGATGACGTCGGGATAAATCGTACCCTGCGCGAGGAAACGCACATCGGGCAGTTTTTTCGATACTTCCTCGAACACGCGCACAAATTCCGCGCCGATGATTTTGCGTTTCTGCTCGGGGTCGACCTCGCCGCGCAGTGCGCTCAGGAAGCGGTCGGCGGCGTTGACACGGATAAAGTGCAGGTTGCGGCCGCGGAACGCGGCTTCGACCTCGTCGCCTTCGTTCTTGCGCAGCAGGCCGTGGTCCACGAAAATGCAGTGAAGTTGTCCCGGAATGGCCTCGGAGAGGAGAGCGGCCGCGACGGACGAATCCACGCCGCCCGACAGGCCGAGGATGACATGGGCGTCTCCCACCTTTTCCCGCGCTTCGCGGATAAGGCGGGCGGCAAGGTCCTTCAGGTCGTAATCGCCGACGGCGCCGCAGACGCGGTAGAGGAAGTTGCGGATGATGTCCGTGCCGTTCGGGGTGCTTTCCACCTCGGGGTGAAACTGCACGCCGTACAGACGTGCGTCGCGGTTTTCCATGGCGGCGTTCGGGCAGGTCGCCGTTCTCGCAACGGAAACAAAGCCCGCGGGCAGTTCGGTTATCTGGTCGGTATGGCTCATGAGACCGAGCTGCTCGGGCGAAAGGCCGGCAAAGAGCGGGCAGTCGGTATCGACCTTCATGGCCGTCTCGCCGTACTCGCCCTTTTTGCAGGGCGAAACGGTGCCGCCCTCGGTGAAGGCGAGAAGTTGGGTGCCGTAACAAATACCGAGAACGGGAATGCCCAGGTGGAAAATCTCCTTATGGCATCTCGGCGAATCGGCAAGGTACACGCTGTTCGGGCCGCCCGTCAGAATGATACCGATGGGGGCAATGGCCCGGACTTCATCGACGGAAATATCGCCCGCCTTGACAAGAGAATACACCTTGCATTCACGAACGCGACGGGCAATCAGTTCTTTGTACTGTCCGCCGAAATCCAGAATCAAAACAGTTTGATTTGTCATCATTTGTTGTCAGAATCCCCTCTTTTTCAGTCCACGGTGAGGTATTCGTCGCGGCCGGCGCCGACGGATACATAGCGGATTTTGCAACCGACGATTTTTTCCAGATAGCGGATATAGGCTTTGGCCGCATCGGGAAGGTCGGCATAGGTGCGGCAGGCGGACACGTCGCCGAAACCGTCGACGTATTCGATAACGGGTTTCGCACGGCAAAGGCGTTCGCCGGTCGGGAAGTTTTCGGTGCGTTCGCCGTCGATTTCATAGGCAACGCAGACGGGGATTGTCTTCATGTAGGAGAGGACGTCCAGTTTGGTGAGGGCAATCTCGTCCGCCCCCTGCACGCGCACGCCGTAACGGGAGGCCACGACGTCAAAGGGACCGACGCGGCGGGGACGGCCGGTGGCCGCGCCGTATTCACCGCCGGCGCGGCGGAGATCCTCTGCCTCGTCGCCGAACATTTCGGCCGTGAAGGGGCCTTCGCCGACGCAGGTGGAATAGGCCTTCATGATGCCGACGACCTTGTCAAGGCGTTTGCCCGGGATGCCGGCACCGATGGGAGCGTAGTTGGCCAGCGTCGTGGAAGACGACGTATAGGGATAGATCCCGAAATCAATATCGCGCAGAGCACCGAGTTGCGCCTCGAACATGATGTTTTTACCGGCGGCAACGGCGTCTTCCAGATAGGTAGACACGTCGGTGACGAAAGGCGCGACCTGTTCTCCGTAGGTACGGAGCCATGCCATGATGTCGTCGGGGTTCACCGGTGCATGGCCATAGCCCGTGACGGTGATGTTTTTCCATTCGACGATGTCGCGCACTTTTTCCTCTATGCTGTCAAGGTGCAACAGGTCCTCGGCGCGAATACCTTTTTTCATGTATTTGTCGGCATAGACGGGCGCGATACCGCGGCGGGTGGAGCCGAATTTCTTGTCGGCCAGGCGCTCTTCTTCCATGATGTCCTGCATTTTGTGGTACGGCAGGCAGATGATGGCTTTGTCGCTGATTTTCAGGTTGTCGGGGGTGATATGAATGCCTTTTTCCGTAAGGCGGCCGATTTCGCCGACAAGGTGCTCGATGTCAATGACCATACCGTTGCCCATAACGTTGACGGTCGTCTCGCGCAGGATACCGGAGGGCAGAAGGTTCAGAACGAATTTTCCTTTGTCGTTGATGACGGTGTGCCCCGCATTGTTGCCGCCCTGATAGCGGC
>CAKRWK010000184.1 GCA_934417455.1 uncultured Eubacteriales bacterium | reverse complement strand
AAAGGGTATCGGCAACGGTATCTCCCTTATCCTCTTTGCCAACATCGTAGCGGCTCTTCCCAACCAGGCCATTTCTCTGGTGCGCTTTATCATCCTTGCGTTCCAGACGGATGGAAATACCGCACTGCGCGGTATCGGTGCCATTGTCTTTGCGCTGTTCCTCATTGCCGTCGTCATTGCCATGACCGTGTTTGTCATTTGGGTGACCGGTTCCGAACGCCGCATTCCGATTCAGTATGCCAAACAGCAGAAGGGTCGTAAAATGTACGGCGGTCAGAGTTCCTTCCTGCCTATCAAACTCAACATGGTCGGCGTTATGCCCGTCATTTTCGCAAGTTCCATCGTGTCGGTTGTCCCGACCATCATGGCGTTCTGCGGTGTGACCGGCGCCACCGGCGACAGTGCCACCTTCTGGGACAGACTGTATAACTTCCTCGGTTCCGGCGGTTGGTTCTATCCTTTGGTCCTTTTCTTCCTTATCATCGGATTCACGTATTTCTACACGACGATTTCGTTCAATCCCCGTGAGATTGCCAACAACCTCAAGCGCAACGGCGGCACGGTGGCAGGTATCCGCCAGGGCAGACCTACAGCCGAGTATATTCAAAAAATTCTCAGCAAGATTACCCTTGTCGGCGCTCTCTTCCTTGCCATTATCGCCATCATTCCCATCATCGGCGGCGCGCACGTCCTCAATCACCTGATTGAATGGATTCTCCGTCCGCTGTCGGGTGCGACGAACTACGAGTACCTTGCGGCCACGGCGAAATCGAACGCTTCCAGCCTTGCCAGCACCTTCACCTTCGGCGGTACGACGCTGCTGATTGTGGTCGGCGTTGTTTTGGAAACCTTCCGCGAACTGGAAGCGCAGATGATGATGCGCAACCAGAAGAAGTTGTTCTGATAGGGAGATTGTATGAAAATCATATTTCTTGGTGCTCCCGGTGCCGGCAAAGGCACGCAGGCTGAAATTACAGCCGCCCGTCTCGGTATTCCGACGATTTCAACCGGCGCGATTATCCGCGCCGCGCTGAAAGCCGGAACCGACATGGGAAAGAAAGCCAAAAAATATATTGAGCAGGGTGCCTTGGTCCCCGATGACGTCGTTATCGGAATCATCAAGGAACGCCTTGCCGAAGCGGACTGTGCAAAGGGATTCATCCTTGACGGATTCCCCCGCACGGTGCCGCAGGCAGAATCCTTGGATGCTATGGGGATTTCGCTCGACGCCGTCGTCTCCATTGAAGTCGGCGACGAGGAAATCGTCGAACGCATGTCCGGCCGGCGCGTATGTGCCGGTTGCGGCGCCTCGTACCACGTCAAACACAATCCGTCTGCGGACGGGGAGAGTTGCGACAAGTGCGGCACGCCCCTGACAACGCGTTCCGACGACGTCCCCGAAGTTGTCAAATCCCGATTGGAAGTGTATCACTCCGTGACGGAGCCGTTAAAAGATTATTACCGTCAGAAAGGTAATCTGAAAGTCGTCGACGGCATCGGAACAGTAGAGGAAATTTCCGAGAGGACCCTTCGGGCTCTGGGAGTTATTGCATGATTGTTGTGAAAAATTCGGAGGCTCTGTCTCTGATGCGGAAGGCCGGGCAGATTACGGGCGACGCTATCCGTGTTGCCAAAGAGTGTATTCGCCCCGGCGTTTCCACAAAAACCATTGACACCAAAGTCCGGCACTTCATCGAGAGATGCGGTGCAACACCTTCTTTCCTCGGATACGGCGGCTTCCCCGGAAGCGTCTGCATATCCGTCAACGAACAGGTCATACACGGAATCCCCTCCGAGCACGTCACGCTCAAAGAAGGGGACATCGTGAAGATTGATGTCGGGGCACGCTTCCGCGGCTATCATGGCGACAGCGCAAGAACATTTCCTGTCGGCAAAGTAAGCGACGAAGCCCTGCGGCTCATCCGTACAACGGAGTCGAGTTTCTTTGAAGCGATGAAGTTTGCGAAAGCAGGCTGTCGCGTCGGAGACATCGGTCACGCGGTAGAAAGTTTCGTCATTTCAAACGGCTTTTCCGTTGTGAAGGATTATGTGGGACACGGCGTGGGTGAAGAGTTGCATGAAGACCCCGAAATTCCGAACTTCGGTCATGCAGGTCACGGTCCGCGACTGTACGCCGGAATGACAATTGCCGTCGAACCGATGGTGAATGCCGGCGGGGAAGAAGTGAAGGTATTGAAAGACGGTTGGACGGTGGTCACGAAAGACGGTCGTTTGTCGGCACACTATGAAAACAGCATAGCCGTGACCGAAGGTGACCCGATTATTCTGACCGATGTCGGCCTCTCCACTTTTGACGATTAACACAGAGGAGGAAACATTTTGCCGAAATCCGATTTGATTGAATTTGAAGACTGTCAGGTTGTGGAAGCACTTCCGAACACCATCTTCAAAGTCAGATTGCCGAACGGTCACGTCGTAACAGCGACCATCTCCGGCAAGTTGCGTATGAACTATATCAAGATTCTCGTCGGCGATACCGTGACGGTGGAAGTGTCTCCCTATGACATTTCCAAAGGCCGTATCACCTGGAGAAAGAAGTAATAATTTCTGAAAGGAAAGGGTTAAAAATGAAAGTTAAGCCTTCCGTCAAAAGAATTTGCGAAAAGTGCAAGATTATCCGCAGACACGGCACCATCATGGTCATCTGTGAGAATCCGAAGCACAAACAGCGTCAGGGTTAAGGCTCTGTCCGAACGCAATTCCAAGACAAACAATGAAAAGGAGAAAATATCGAAATGGCTCGTATAGCTGGTGTTGATATTCCCAACAACAAGCGCGTAGAAGTTGCGCTTACCTACATTTACGGTATCGGTCTGAAAAGCTCTCAGGACATCCTTGCCAAAACCGGCATCAATCCCGACACGCGCGCAAAAGACCTGACCGAAGCCGAAGTCGCCGCTCTCCGTGATGAAATCGAAGCGCATTACACCGTCGAGGGTGACCTCCGCCGTGATGTGGCTCTGAACATCAAGAGACTCGTCGAAATCAATTGCTATCGCGGTATCCGTCACAGAAAGGGGCTCCCCGTCCGTGGCCAGCGTACCAAAACGAACGCAAGAACAAGAAAAGGTCCCGCAAAGACCATTGCCAACAAGAAAAAGTAAGGAGTAACCGAGATGGCAGCAAATGTTAAAAAGGTTGTTAAAAAGCGCCGTGAACGCAAAAACGTCGAAAAAGGCGTAGCGCATATCCGTTCCAGTTTTAACAACACAATCGTTTCCATTACCGACATGCAGGGTAACGTAATCTCTTGGGGTACTTCCGGAGAAATGGGCTTCAAGGGCTCGAAAAAGTCCACGCCTTACGCCGCCCAGACCGCCGCTGAGAAAGCCGGCAAAGCCGCCGTTGACCACGGACTGAAGACC
>CAKRWK010000183.1 GCA_934417455.1 uncultured Eubacteriales bacterium | reverse complement strand
ATATCATTTGCTTTTTGTCCTCTATCTGTTCGTCGGTACGGCAGATTCCGTTTTCGGTATTGTCGTTTCCGATCTTTACTATATCTTCATGGTGATTTTCGCTTATATCGGATGGAAGTTCTATCTTTTCTTCACAGCGCGGAAAAAGAAGAAAAAGTGGACGGTTGTTCTGCTGATTTTAGGCATTCTTCTGTTCAGCCTTTATGCGCTTGAAATTCTGTCTGCCGTCGGTGCTTTTGCCGTCATTCTTGCCGCCCGCATGCAAAAGGGACGGCAAAACGGTAATCCCGAAGGGGACTGATAAGCAAAAATTCCGGGAAAGGAATAAAAACTATGTCTAATCGTTCGGACAGCGGAAGAGACTTCTCGCTTCCGTATGCCAGCCGGCTCGACCTCATCCTGTCGATTCTTGTCGGCTGCGCTTTGCTAGTCATCGTGGCCGCACTGTCGCCGTATGTCCCGTTCTCGCCGTGGTTCCTTGCGTTTTTTGCCTGTGTGCTCTATATGGCTTTCGAGACGGTGCTTTCCGCCGTGCGTATCCGCCACCGTAAGGTCGCTGTGCGTTCGGATCTTATGTCGGTGCTCTGCGAAGAAAGCAGTGAGGTGCTAAAAAATACGGCGATGCCGGCCGTTATTTTCGATTCTTACGCAACGCTTCTGTGGTATAATAGCGCCGCAGCGATTTTGTTTGATAAGGATGTCAACCCCATATCCCAAAATCTTTCCGACCTGTTTGGCATACGCCGTACGGGAGCAAGCGGATTTGATACGGACATGCTGACTGTCGGCGGGCGCCGATACCGTACGGAAGCGTTCTGTCTCTCCAAGGCCGGCGGCGGTCTTTATGCCATGACGTTCACGGACGAAACCGCCAAGGAAGAGATGCAGACAAAATACGAGAACGAGCGGGTGGCGGTGGCGTATATCACCATAGACAGCATGGAGGACGTTTTGCAGTCCGTCCACGATACCTTCCGTCATGCGATTGTCTCCGTAGACGAGTGCCTTAAAACATGGTGCTCATCCATGCACGGCGTAATCAAGTCCTACGACAGCGATAAATATGTCCTTTTCGCGGAACGTTCCTATTTCATGGAATGTATCCGCAACCGTTTTTCCATTCTGGACGATATACGCAACACCCGTATCGGGGACAGCATGTCCGTCACAGTGTCCATCGGTGTCTGCGCCGTAGGCGAAACTCTGGCAGACAGGGAAGCCGGCGCCAAAGAGGCCGTTGACCTCGCGCTCCAGCGCGGCGGCGACCAGGCCGTCGTCAAATCGGAATCCGGCGTCGAGTATTACGGCGGACGGACAAAATCCGTTTTCAAGCGTTCCAATGTCCGTTCGAGAACCTTTGCGAGTGAACTTACCGCACTGATGGCAAGGGCTGATAACGTGATTGTCATGGGACACCGTTTCGGTGATTTTGACTCCTTCGGTTCTTCGGTCGGTCTGGCGAGACTGGCCCTCTCCTGCGGCGTGAAAGTCAATATTGCTGTGGACATGCGCGACCGCAACCTTCTTCCCATGATTCATTTCATGCAGTCTGTCCCCGAGTTTTCCCATATGTTTGTGGACAGCGCGGAAGGCCTCGATCTTGTTCACCCGGACACGTTGCTTGTACTGTGTGATGTCAACACGGGGGCGAGAGCGCAGTTTTCCGGTATTGCCGAAAAGGTGAACCGAATGGCCGTTGTCGACCATCACCGTAAAATAGATATCGAATCGAAACAGGTGGTTCTTTCGTATATAGACCCGTCGGCATCCAGTGCCTGCGAACTTGTAACGGAAATGCTGGAATGCACCACGGTGTCCCGCAACCTGACAAAGGAAGAAGCGGATATGCTCCTTTCCGGTATTCTGTTGGATACCAAGCAGTTCACGCGCAATACGGGTACACGAACCTTCAGCGCGGCACAACTGCTGCGCGGCGCGGGCGCCAATCCGTCCGATGCCTACGCGTTTTTCAAAACCGACCCTGCCGACCTTTCCAAAGAGGCTCGTTTCCTGACGGGTATTACGGTCTATCGGGAAAATATCGCCATCTCCTGTTGCGATGCGGAAGCCGATGAAAGTTATCGCGTCATCGCATCCAAAGCGGCCGATAAAATGCTGACGCTGAAAAACGTGGAAGCATCGTTCACCCTGGTGCGCATCGGTGACCATATTCATATATCCGGGCGTTCTTCCGGAAAAATCAACGTGCAGTTGATTCTCGAACAACTTCACGGTGGCGGCCATTTCGACGTAGCCGGCGCGCAGGTGGCGGCAAGTTCGCCTTACGCCGTTCTCGAACAGTTAAAAGCCGCCATTGATAAATACATCGACGAATTGGCCGCCAAAGCCTATATCGCCGAAAAAGTTTGACAACGAAAATCAAGATAGAAAGAAGATAAAAACCATGAAAGTAATTTTGCTTTGTGATGTCAAAGGGCAGGGAAAGAAGGATGACATTGTCAATGTCTCCGACGGGTATGCACGCAATTTTCTGTTTCCACAGAAAAAGGCGGTGCCTGCCGATGCAAAAGCCACGAACGAACTGAAAAACAAAGAAGAATCCCGTAAGTTCCGCGCGGACGAAGAAAAGAAAGCCGCCGAAGCGCTGGCCGCCGAACTGAAAGAAAAACAAATTGACATCCGTATGGAACACGGCGCCGACGGACGCCTGTACGGCTCCGTTACCGTCAAAGACATTGCCGAACAACTCGAAAAGACCTTCGGCATCACGGTGGATAAGCGAAAAATCAAACTTCCGGAATCCATTCGCGCCTACGGCAATTACAGTGTGGAATGCCGTCTGCATCCGGAGGTATCCGTAAAACTCGCCGTGCGCGTACACGAATAAACAAAAGACGGGGATATTCCCGGTCGGGAGACTGATTTTTATGGATGCTAACAACACTTTGCCGTCTGTCCGCCAGATGCCCGTTTCCGTGGAAGCGGAACAGGCACTGCTCGGTTCCATTTTGATTCGTCCGGAATCCTTTGATAAAATCGGTGGATTTATTACGGCAGAAGATTTTTATCTGGCAGAACACCAGCATATTTATGCGGCCATGGTACGTATGTTCATGCAGAGTCGCACTATGGATACGGTAACGCTCGTCAACGAACTCGTCGAACACGGTGACCGCGACCAGAGCGGCGGAATCCAGTATCTCTCACTGATTTCCGGTTCCGTTCCGTCGGCCGCCAACATCATGGACTATGCGAGAATCGTGAAAGACAAGTCTGTTTTGCGCCACCTGATTACTTCCTGCGTGGACATCAGCACGGAAGCATACGGAGAAGAAAATCCGGTTCGGGAGATTGTGGACCGTGCGGAGCAGAAGATTTTCGATATTTCCCATGGCAACGAAAGTAAGGATTTTCGACATATCCGCG
>CAKRWK010000182.1 GCA_934417455.1 uncultured Eubacteriales bacterium | reverse complement strand
AGACCCGACCTTCCGTACCTACACGGACGAAGAGACCGGTCAGACCATCATCGCCGGTATGGGCGAGCTCCATCTGGAGATTATCGTCGACCGTCTGCTCCGCGAATTCAAAGTGGAAGCCAACATCGGCGCACCGCAGGTTGCCTACAAGGAAACCATCCGCAAGAAAGTGGATCAGGAAACCAAGTATGCCCGTCAGTCCGGTGGTAAAGGTCAGTACGGTCATGTCAAAATCACCATCGAACCCAACGAAACCGGTAAAGGTTACGAATTCATCAACGCCGTCACGGGCGGTGCGATTCCGAAAGAATACATTCCCGCCGTTGATGCCGGTATTCAGGGCGCCATGCAGGCCGGTGTGCTTGCCGGCTATAACGTCGTCGACGTGAAAGTCACGCTGTACGACGGTTCTTATCACGAAGTCGACTCTTCGGAAATGGCGTTCAAGATCGCCGGTTCCATGGCCTTCAAAGAGGCTATGAGAAAGGCGAACCCCGTCCTTACCGAACCTGTTATGAAAGTCAGCGTTACAACGCCGGACGATTATATGGGCGATATCATCGGCGACATCAACTCCCGCCGCGGTACCATCGAGTCGATGGAACAGATCGGTATCGGCACGCAGCGTATTTACGCATATGTGCCTCTGGCCGAGATGTTCGGTTATGCAACGGCTCTGCGTTCCAGATCTCAGGGACGTGCCGTGTACGTCATGGAACCTTACGGATTCCAGGATGTGCCGAAGAATATTCAGGAAGAGATCATCAAAAACCGTTCTAAAAATTAAAAATAATATCAGGAGGATATTACAATGGCAAAGGCAAAATTTGAAAGAACCAAACCCCATGTAAACATTGGTACCATCGGTCACGTTGACCACGGTAAAACCACTCTGACTGCCGCTATCACCAAAGTACTTTCTCTTTCCAACAGCAGCATCGACTTCCTCGCTTACGACCAGATCGATAACTGCCCCGAAGAAAAGGCTCGTGGTATCACAATCAACTCGAGACACGTTGAATACGAAACCGACAAGCGTCACTATGCGCACGTCGACTGCCCGGGCCACGCCGACTATGTTAAAAACATGATCACCGGTGCCGCGCAGATGGACGGTGCCATCCTTGTCGTTGCCGGCACGGACGGCCCTCTTGCCCAGACCCGTGAGCACGTTCTGCTTGCCCGTCAGGTTGGCGTTCCCGCCATCGTTGTTTTCATGAACAAAGTCGACATCGTGGACGACCCCGAACTGCTCGACCTTGTCGAAATGGAAATCCGTGACCTGCTGAACGAGTATGACTTCCCGGGTGATGACATTCCGATCATCCGCGGTTCTGCCCGTGTGGCTCTCGAATCCCCGAGCAAGGATCCGAACGCTCCCGAATACGCCTGCATCCATGAACTTATGGACGCTGTTGACAGCTACATCCCCACGCCCGACAGAAAGGCTGACCAGCCCTTCCTTATGCCCGTGGAAGATGTCTTCTCCATCTCCGGCCGTGGTACGGTTGCTACCGGTCGTGTGGAGCGCGGTACTGTCAAGATGGCTGACACTGTCGAAATCGTCGGTCTGAAACCCGAAAAGACCACCACGGTTGTTACCGGTATCGAAATGTTCCACAAGATGATGGACTTTGCCGAAGCCGGCGATAACATCGGTGTCCTTCTTCGTGGCGTTCAGAAGAACGAAATCGAAAGAGGTCAGGTTCTTGCGAAGCCCGGTTCGATTCATCCTCACACCAAGTTTGTCGGCCAGGTTTACGTTCTGACTGAAAAAGAAGGCGGCCGTTCCAAGCCCTTCTTCTCCGGTTACAGACCTCAGTTCTACTTCAGAACAACCGACGTTACGGGTGTTATCGAACTTCCCGAAGGCGTTGAAATGTGCCGTCCCGGCGATAACGTCAACATGACTGTCGAACTGATTGCTCCTATCGCTTGCGAGAAGGGCCTTCGCTTCGCCATTCGTGAAGGTGGCCGTACCGTTGGTTCGGGCGTTGTTGCCGAAATTCTTGCTTAATTGATGATTGATTAGGTAAGATTTACCCTATAAACAAACTCCCTGCCGCTTTTGCGGTGGGGAGTTTGCTTGCTTTTTTGGCATATTGTCTTTTAATGCGTCCGAAGTTTCTCTTGTCTTTTCTTTTACCGGAAACGGCAGCATATATGCCTTATTTTCTTTGTTTTTTATCATAATAAAAATTTTTCCTATTTTACAAGGGGGTTTCATGTCGAATTAGCATAGTCTCATCGTAAATCGGCGCTTTTTATCTGGCTTTCAGGTAAAAAACAAAGATTACATTGAACTTCTCCTTGTTTTACAAGGCTTTTTTTGTTTTGAATGCGGTCAGACATAAAATTTTGCAAAAAGAACATTTTTGCACTTGACATTTTTTCCGATATGACATATAATAATGACAACAAAATAAAATATGCGGTTTTCTTTGAGGCATGGTGCAATTCCATACCGGCAGTACAGTCTGCGACGGGACGAATGTCCCCTGACAGGGTGCAATTCCCTGACCGACGGTGATAGTCCGGATGAGAAAAGAACATCGGTTTTCCCGTCTCGTCGCTCCCCAAAGTCCGCGACGGGATTTTTTTGCTTTCGTGGTTACGATTTGCCGACGTACGCAGAAAAATTTCGTCGGAAAGTATTTTTATGTTACCACCCGAAAACAAAACACAATCCGAGACAAGGCCGTCTTCTCCGAAAAAACGACCGACGCAGGCCGAAATTATTCGGAATACCGTCGGTATGGCGCTTTTTTCCGCCCTTGCGTATGTCGTCATGCTGGTTGTCCACATTCCGATTTCGTTTCTGACCTTCGATGCCAAGGACGCCGTTTTGGCCGTGGCCGGATTCATTTGGGGGCCGTTGCCCGCCGTCGGCATGTCGCTTCTCGTGGCCTTGCTCGAACTTGTCACCGTCAGCGGTACAGGGCTGTACGGTTTTTTGATGAACTTTGTATCGTCCGCCGTTTTTTGCGGCACGGCTTCCCTGCTTTACCGACGACACCGTACCATAAAACGCGTATATCTTTCCCTTTTTGTTGCCTGCGTTGCTCTGTGTGCCTCCATGGTACTGATGAACCTTTGGATTACGCCGCTGTACATGGGCGTTTCCACTGATGTCATTCTCTCCCTGATACCGACGCTCCTTCTGCCTTTCAATGCCGCCAAGGCGTTTCTGAACAGCGGTATTTGCCTGCTCCTCTATAAGCCCGTCGTACAAGCACTTCGCCATACGGGCATGTTGCAAAAAAACGCCGAAACGCCGGACGCGTCACGTCCGAAAACCGTCCGTCGCAGAGAATTTCTGATTATCGGTTCCGCCGTGCTCCTAATCGGTGCGGCCGTTACGGTTTTTCTGCTTTTAAAATAAAGAGCCGACGGATGCATA
>CAKRWK010000181.1 GCA_934417455.1 uncultured Eubacteriales bacterium | reverse complement strand
CCGAAGGTCAGCACAAGGTCGTAAAGACCGCCTTTTCCTACCTCCCAGAGGTGCCGCTCGGACAGTTTTATCTCCGCATCGACATGTCCCCCGTCGGTATGTTTTTCCGCCGTGCCGACCGCGCAGCCGTCCCACAGCGCCGTAACCGACAGAGTACCCGCCCCGACGGTTTCGGCCGTCACACGGAGCGTTCCCGCCGCCGCGTCCGGATACAAACGGAACGAGACGATATGCGAGGTCGGAACGAATTCCAGCCACACCGTCTGCCATATACCGGTCGTGCGGGTATAATCGCACCCGGCAGAAGCGTACGTTTCGGCCTGCTTGCCGCGCGGAATGTGCGGATTTCTTTCATCATCCTCAGCGCACACGGTAAGCACGTTTTCGCCCGCATGGCAGGCGTCCGTGATATCAAATACAAACGGCGTATAGCCGCCGATATGTTCGCCGATGGGCTGACCGTTGACGTATACATAGGCATGATAATCGACGGCGCCGAAATGCAGAAGCACACGGCCAAGAAGGGCGTCTTCTGTGACGGAAAATTTCCTGCGGTACCAGACGGCCGCAAGAAAATCGGTGCGCCCGATGCCGGAAAGTTTTGCCTGCGGGCAGAACGGCACCTCGATGGTTTCGGGCAAAGAGACGGCGAGGTACAGTTTGCGGTCGCGGCCGCTGCGGCCGTCGTCAAAAGCAAATTCCCATCGGCCGTTGAGGTTCTGCCACCCGGCGCGGCGGCACTGCGGATTCGGATGTTCGGAACGATACATGGCATATCTCCTTTTTGTTTTTCGTTTTTCCCCCAGTATACCACGTCCGCCGCATAAAGTAAAGGCGGATAATCGCACGAAAAGTTAGAAAAGTTTCACTTTTTCGCACATGACTCCGTACCCCGACATAAAAACCGCCGTCTGATACTTTATGAGGCGAACAAAATTTTATAAGAAGAGTCAGCGTTTTGCCACTGGCCCTAAGAAAGGTGTCACTATGAAGAACAAACACTCCCCCTCTGCTCTCTCTTCTCTTCTGTCTCCGGATGCGCGCTTTCCGCATGGAAACAGACGGCAACTTGTATGTATGCCAACGGATATCAGGCTTTTGACCTGTCCGAAAACCAGATAAAAGGCGAAATAAAAAACTGAAATATTTTGGCTGTATAGTTTATGTTGCGTTTTTACATTTGTATTGATTTATATGTGTTCTAATAAGGTCAAGCAAAGATGCGTTCTCCAATTGCAGTAAACTCCGTGAGTTTATCTGGCTCGGAACGCGTACAACATGTCTTATCGTAAACCACGGCAACCAATGGGATGTCGGCTCTTCCTTCACGGTAACGTTCAGCGAATAACCACTGTACGGCAGCCGTCCAGGCGGATTTTACGGTTCCGTGTCGGACAAAAATTAAATCGGCAATGACAGGCAGATGATGAATTGCCGATTTTTTGTATGTTTCTCTCATTTTCTTATATCACGGCCGAAAAAAACAACCGTTGCATTTTTCAAACACCTGTAGTATAATGTAAGAGCCGGAAGAAAAGTGAGGTCGTCGGAAAACTCTGCCGCACCGACGAAAAATATTAAAAGGAAGGAACCCGTATGTCTCAGGTTACGAAACGGGCGCTCGAACAGTCGCTCAAGAATCTGCTTCTCAAAAAACCGCTGACAAAAATCACCGTCGGAGACATCACCGAGGACTGCGGCATCAACCGCATGACGTTCTATTATCATTTCAAGGATATTTACGACCTTGTGGAATGGTCGTGCATGGAGGACGCGCGGCGCGCACTCGAAGAAAAAAAGACATATGACACGTGGCAGGAGGGTCTTTTGCAGATTTTTGAGGCCGTTCTCGAAAACAAACCGTTCATTATGAACGTGTACCGCTGCGTGCACCGCGAACAGGTGGAGCGGTATCTGAAACCGCCGGTTGACAAACTGGTGCTCGACGTTATCAACGAAGAACCCGATGCCGCGCGCGTGCGCGATGAGGACAAGGCTTTTATCGCGCGGATATATTCTTATATTTTCGTCGGCGTGATGCTCGACTGGGTCAAAGACGACATGAAGATCAACCCGAAGGACATCGTGGAGCGATTGACGACGCTGATCCGCGGCTCCGTTGCCGAAGCGCTTAAAAGATTCCGTTACTGATTTTATCAAAATCCCGTCCGTGATAAAATTTCATACAGAAAAATCCCCGTGATGAAAATTTTATCACGGGGATTTTTCTGTTTATTGTATTTTTTCCGAGCTTCGGGTACAATGAACGCAGAAAAGAAAAACAGGAGGATTTCCACCATGTATTATTCCGCAGGAACCTATGAATCGTTCGCACATCCCGAAAAACCGAAGGATGTGGACAAAAAATCGGCTTACATTATCGGCACCGGTCTGGCCGGTCTGACGGCGGCCTTCTACCTTGTCCGCGACGGACAGATGAAGGGCGAGCACATTCACCTTCTCGAAAAACTGGAACTCGCGGGCGGCAGTTGCGACGGCCGCAAGGACGTCACCAAGGGCTTCTTCATGCGCGGCGGCCGCGAGATGGACAACCACTTTGAGGTCATGTGGGACACCTTCCGCGATGTCCCTTCCATCGAAACGCCGGGCGTTTCCGTTCTCGACGAGTACTACTGGCTCAACAAGCACGACCCGAACTATTCCCTCTGCCGCGCCACGGTATCCCGCGGCGAGGACGCGCACACGGACAAAAAATTCGCTCATGACAAAAAATCGGCCATGGCACTTTCCAAACTGTTCATGACCCCCGAGAAAAAACTGGAAGGCAAAAAGATTTCCGACGTTCTGCCTGAGAGTTTCTGGGACACGAACTTCTGGCTCTACTGGCCGACAATGTTTGCCTTCCAGCGCTGGTCGAGTGCGCTCGAAATGAAACGTTATCTTTGCCGTTATGTGCATCACATCGACGGTCTGCCCGATTTCAGCGCGTTGCGCTTCACCAAGTACAATCAGTACGAGAGCATGATTCTGCCCCTCGTCAAATATCTCGAATCGCACGGCGTGCGGATTGAATACGGCATGGACGTGAAGAACGTCGTCATCGAAACCGCGGGCGACAAAAAAGTGGCCAGACAGATTGTCTACGTCAAAGACGGCAAAGAACAGACCATTGACCTTGTGGAGGACGACCTCGTCTTCATCACCAACGGATGCTGCACCGATACGTCCTGCTACGGCGACCAGACGCACGCGCCCGACCTGTCCGGCATCGAAAACGGCAAGGGCGAGTCGTGGGATATGTGGAAGGCCATTGCCGCGCAGGCAAAGCACGGCGAATTCGGTAACCCCGACGCCTTCTGCTCGGACATCGAAGCAACCAACTGGATGAGCGCGACCGTGGCCACGTCCGACGAAACGGTCATCCGTCACATCACGAACATCTGCGGC
>CAKRWK010000180.1 GCA_934417455.1 uncultured Eubacteriales bacterium | reverse complement strand
TGTGCGCGACATCGGGGTTGACGCCTTTGCCGGCTGTCCCGCCCTCGAACGTATCGCCCTGCCGAAGGGGCTCTGCGAAGTGGAGGACGGGGACATTTTCGGCGGGTGCGACGCCCTTCGCGAAATCTCCTTCGGCGGCTCGGAAGAGGCCTTTTCCCTGCTCTTTCACGGCAACACCGTGACCGTTGAGCACACCGACTGTACCGTTTCCACCCCCAAAGTCATCTGCCTGAACATAGAGGAGAAGCCCCGTGAAATACAAAGTATTGGTTCTTGACCATGACGACACCGTCGTGGACAGCACGGCCACCATTCATTTTCCCTGTTTCCTCGCCTACCTCAAAAAGGTGCGCCCCGGCATGGAGACGAAATACGACCTCAAAACCTACATCGAAAAGAATTTCGACCCCGGCGTTACGGACTTTTTCCTCGGCGAGGTCGGCCTCACGGAAAAGGAATTTGAAGAGGAACAGGCCTTTTGGGCAGACTACGTCAAAGACCACATTCCCCGCGCTTACGCCGGCTTTGCCGACATTCTCCGCCGCTTCCGCGCGGCGGGCGGCAAAATCGCCGTCGATTCGCATTCCTACAAATGGTATATCGAACGCGATTACAAGGCCAACGGCCTGCCCATGCCCGACATCATTTACGGCTGGGAACTCCCCGCCGAACAGCGCAAGCCCGCACCCTACACGCTGTTTGCGCTGATGAAAACCTACGGCGTCCGTCCCGACGAAATGCTCCTCGTCGACGACCTGAAACCCGGGTACGACATGGCGCGCGCCGCCGGCGTCCCCTTCGCGGCCGCCGGTTGGGGCTACGACGTTCCCGCCGTCCGCGATTTCATGAAAAAGAATTGCGACGTCTATCTCCCCGCCGTCGCCGACCTTGAAAAACTGCTGTTTTCCTGACGCCGCACGCCTCTTCCGCGCCTCTTCTGTCCGCACACCCGGCGAATATCAGCAGAGTATCACTTTTCTTTTGACGCGGAGAAAACGCACGGTTTTGTCATGGCAAGGCGGACAAAAACAGAAAAAACGGAATTTTGTCAGTCTTAGCCTGACAAAATTCCGTTTTTTCAATCCTCATGCAGGAGGAATTTTATGATATTGTAATGTTTAATGCCGCCGCGCGAAAAATCGGGAACATCACCCGAAATAACCAATTTCGGGTAATTATCCTTGACTTTTTCGAGGTTACCGAATTCTCTCGCAACGGTTTCCTCAGACGCAAGGAGGTAGCAGACCTGCACATACAGAATATCCGTTCCCTTATAGGCAACGAAGTCTATTTCGTAGTCATCGGTCTTTCCGACCTTTACGTCATACCCCCGGCACAAAAGTTCAAGGTATACGATATTTTCATACAACTTGTTGTAATCAATTCCGCTACTTGTTTTCACACAGTTTCTGAGTCCCGCGTCCACGGCATAATACTTTTCGGTTGTCGTCAGAAGTTTTTTCCCTTTGATGTCATAGCGTTGCGCACTGTAGATAACCATGGCCTTTTTTATGTGGTCAATATAGGAGAGAATCGTTTCCACCGTTGTGTGAATCCCCTCCCGCTCCAGTGCGGCGGCAATCGACCGTGCGGAAAACGGATTGCCGATATTGTCCATCAAAAAAGAAAGAATCATGTGTAAAAGGTTCGGATCACGGATATTGTTTCTTTGTATAATATCCTTTACCACGATGGCGTCATACGTGTCCGAAAGGTAAGCATCGAGAGAAACCTCTTCCAGCGAGAAACGCATAGGCAATCCGCCGTATTTCAGGTAATCCTGAAAAAGTTCCTCGTCGGACCGGAATTTCCCGTTTTGCAAAAGCATTTCCTTGGCCTCGGACAGCGAAAAAGGATAAACGCGAATCTGAATATACCGCCCCGCAAGCAGAGTGGCAAGATCTCCCGACAAAAGTTTGGAATTTGACCCGGTAATATATATGTCGCACGCAATATCCACGAGCAAAGAGGAGACAACCTCTTCCCATCCGGAAACGGCCTGAATTTCATCCAGGAAAATATACATTTTTCCGTTCATATTCTCCGACAGGGACATCAGGTGATTGTACAGAACGTCACCGTCTCTGAATCTTGCGTTCTTTTTGGATTCAAGACTGATATTGACAATCCGGCATTCGGGGATTCCGTTTTTCAGAAGGTAGTCCCGAATCTGGGAAAGCAACACCGTCTTCCCCGAACGCCGAACGCCCGTCAGCACCTTTATCAACGGTTTATCTATGAGCGGGATGATTCTGTCAAGATACAGGGTTCGGATAATCATAATAAACCTCTCTTTCCGTAAGGTCGGGATTTCTTATCTCCCGACCGGACATCCACTGTTTCTTATTTTACCCCCAAAAAGCAAAAAAGTCAACACTTTTTGTCCGCTGAAAGCCGACAAAAATTAAAAAATATGAATTTTGTCAGGCTAATACCGACAAAAATATAAAAATCCGTGAATCTGTCAGGTTCAAACCGACAGATTCACGGATTTTTTCGTATATTCACAGTGTGCATATTCACAGTGTGCATATTCACAGTAGGAAGAGTACGTCAAAGCAAGGACGAAAAGCAATTGCCGAAGCAGCGCGCGAAGCGGACGTCAAAGCAAGGACGCAAAGCGACCGTCGGAGCAGCGCGCGAAGCGGACATCAAAGCAACGGCACAAAGCGACCGTCGGAACAACGGTGCGAAGCGGACGTCAAAGCAACGGCGCAAACAGGCGGATGAGGTTGCGCACGGCGCGTTTCGGCACGCTGAGGCGCGCGTCCTCGGCGGTGATTTCCTCCGAGTAGTGCAGAGTTTTCATAACGCCCTCGCGGATGGCGGCCACGGCGGGTGTGCGGTACATCCAGACGGCATCCTCAAAGTGGTGCGCGAAAGAACGGTAATCGAGATTGATGGTGCCGACGATGGCATACGCGTCGTCGGTGACAAGAACCTTTTCGTGCAGGAACCCGGGTGTGTACTCAAAAATCCGCACGCCGGCCTCGATGAGGTGCGGATAGGCCGAACGGGTCATAAAGAGAATCAACGGCTTGTCCGGCACATGCGGCGTGAAAATCCGCACGTCGGCGCCGCGGCGCGCGGCGTTGCAAAAAGCTTCGGTCAGGTCGTAATCCATAATCAGGTACGGCGTTGTGACGTAGAGGTAATCCGTCGCGCGGTTGATGAGATTGAGAAACGCGTTTTTACCGACGGAGGTGCGGTACAGCGGCAAAGGGCCGCTGCCGAACGGGATATAATATCCGGGCGCGTCGGTCGCCGGATGGGAGGGTGAATAGAAGGCCGGGTCGGTCAGCGTGCGTGCCGTCAGGTCGAACGTGGCAAGGAACAGTCGCGTCAGACCGTCCACGGCTGCGCCCGAAAGGCGGATGCCACCGTCCTTCCAGAAACCGAAACGGGTGTTCGCG
>CAKRWK010000179.1 GCA_934417455.1 uncultured Eubacteriales bacterium | reverse complement strand
GCCGATGAGCCACATGACGACCTGCTGCCATGTGACCATACCGAGGTGTGCAAAGATTTCCGACATTGTTTGTTTCCTTTCGGGTGAAATAGTGTATATAAAAACGAGACTTTTACCTGCAGCACAAAGCCGGACACAGTCCGACCGTACTTCGGCAAAAGTCTCGTTATTGAATACATCGTCGGGCTGTGAGCCGTCCTGACGGCGATGTAACGGACAGTGTCCGCCAACTACTCCCTTTTGAGAAGTGATTTTCTTCTTATTTCTTACGTAATAACTTACGCGGTAATTGTATCACAAAAGTACGGATTTGTAAATATCTTTTCCGAAATTTTACAAAGCGTCAGGTAGGGCAGACGACATCCGCGAGATGATGTTCCACGCGGTCGACGATACAGCCATAGGCCACGGCGTTTTTGCCGCCTTCGGGGATGATGATGTCCGCGCGCTTTTTGCTCGGTTCGACAAAGGCCTCGTGCATGGGTTTGACGGTGGTAAGGTACTGGGTGACGACGGAATCCAGCGTGCGGCCGCGTTTTTTCACGTCGCGCAGAATGCGGCGCAGGATGCGCACGTCGGCGTCCGTGTCCACAAAAATCTTGAGGTCGAGACGGCGGCAGAGGTCTTCGTTCTCAAAAATCAGAATGCCTTCCAGCAAGACAACGGGGCGCGGTTCGATATGTCGCACCTCCGCCGTGCGGTTGTGAACGGTGAAATCGTACGTCGGACAGTCCACGGCCTCGCCGCGGCGCAGGGCGTCGAGGTGGGCGACGAGCAGGTCGGTGTCAAAGGCGTTCGGATGGTCGTAGTTGAGAGCGGCGCGCTCCTCGCAGGTGAGGGTGTCGTGCGCTTTGTAGTAGTCGTCGTGGCGTAAAACGGCAATCCGCCCGTCAAAACGTTCGGCAATGTTGCGTGCCAGGGTGGTTTTTCCGCTGCCGCTTCCGCCGGCAATGCCTATCGTGAAAACGTCCATATCTGTCACCTCGTTTTTATATATCGGATGTAGTCCGCCACGGCGGGGGGGAGAAGACCGTCCGTGTCGTCGCCGCGGTCGAGACGGGCGCGCACGGCGGTGGAACTGACGTCTTTCTGATCGACCGCCGCCGGCCAGAGTTCCGTCGGCACGCCGCCGTGCGCAAGATTCCATGCGGCCTGCTTCTCTTCGTAGGCAAGGTCGGCGGCGTTGCGGTAGCCTTTGACAATCAGATGCACCTCGTGTTCGTGCGCATAGTCGATGACAAGCCCCGCCCCGTAACTGACAATGACGTTCGGAAACTCTTCCGTTGCCAGCGAGAGCATGCGCAGGCGGTCTTCGAGAGAAAAGCGGTAGTTTTTTTCCGGGTTGTTGAAAATCACGACGTAGACATGGCCGAACGTCTCCGACGCGCGACGGATGACGTCCGTGTGCCCGCAGGTGACGGGGTCGTAACTGCCGGGGAGCAGAACGGTCAGGCGCCGCCGCCCTTCCTCCGACGTCACAGGTCGGCCTCCCCGCGGTAAACAAGAATCATGATTTTTGTCTTTTTGCCGTACTGCGTTTCCTTTTTGACCTCAAAGGCGGAAAATACGGGGTCGTCCGCCGCGAGCGGCTCTTCTCCGACTTCCAGCACCACAAGCGCGCCTTTGGCGAGCAGGCCGCCCTCTGCCAGCCTTCGCACGGCTTCTCCCGCGCACATCATGGCATACGGGGGGTCAATGAACACAAGGTCGAACGTGCGTTTGCCCGCCGCCTTGCGGATATAGTTGCGGTAGTCGCTGACAAGAAAGCCCGATTTATCGAAAAATCCCGTGGCTTTGGCATTTTCCTTGACGCAGGCGACGGCCTCGGCCGACAGGTCGACAAACATGGCCGACGCGGCGCCTCGCGAGAGGGCTTCCAGTCCCATCTGTCCGCACCCGGCGAACAGGTCGAGGCAGACACGCCCTTCGATGTCAAACTGTATGGAGGAAAACACGGCTTCCTTGATGCGCTCGGAGGTCGGGCGTGTGTCCGTGCCTTCCAGGGTGACAAGGCGTTTGCCTTTGGCGGTGCCGGTGATAATTTTCATTTTCTTTTCCTGTCTTTCTCTTTGTGAAAATAGGTGTAGACGGCGCGCGCGTCGCTCTCGCCGATGCCGCCGACCGCAGTCAACTCTTCGACCGAAGCCTGTCGTATTTTTCCGAGCGGCATGGCCGAAAGCAGTTTTTTCGCTTTGGCGGGACCGATGCCGTCAATCTTTTCGAGTGATGAATGCGTCAGCGCACGAGACTTGACTTTCCGTGCCTGCCCGATGGCAAAACGGTGTACTTCTTCTTGCAATTTGTAAACAAATGTGTACACAACGGTGTCCTGCGCAATAGAAATCTCATGCTCACCGTCGGTGATGGCACGGGTTTTGTGGTAATCGTCTTTGACCATACCGAAGAGCGGAATGTCAAGGTTCTTTTCTTTCATGACCTCCCGCACGGCGTGCACCTGTCCCGTGCCGCCGTCGAGCAGAATGAGGTCGGGCAACTCGCCGAGGGAGAGCGTGCCGTCGCCGATATGGGAGAGGCGGCGCGAGAGCACCTCGCGCATGGAGCCGTAATCGTCCGCGCCGTCCGTTGTGTGCACGGAGAACAGCCGGTAGTCGGCTTTTTTCATTTTGCCGTCTATGGCGACGACCATGGAGCCCGTGATGGCCTCGTTGCCGAAGTTGGAAATATCGTAGGCTTCGATGCGGTGCGGAAGTTCGGGTAGGGAAAGCACCTCGCACAGACGGCGCAGGCTTTTGTCCTCGCGTTCCACCTCGAGCCGGTGCTGTCGGGCGGCCTCTTTTGCGTTTTCAAGGGCGAGGTCGCAGAGTTTGCGCGCGTCGCCGCGTTCCGGCACGCGCACATGGACGCGACGGCCGGCCGAGAGTGACAGATAGTCGGAGAGCAGGGCAAGGTCGTCCGCTTCCAGGGGAAAATCGAGCAGCACTTCGGGGGGGAGGTTGTCCTGCCCGTCGTAGTAGTCGGCGAGCAGTTGCATGGCATCCTCCGCGTCGGCAAGGTCGGCCGACGTCAGGAGGAATTCGTTTTTTCGAACCACGGCGCCGCCGCGGACGGAGAGCATGGAAAGTACGCCTTCACTGCCGGAGGAGTAGAAAGCGAAGACGGCGCGGTTGACTTTGCCGTCCGCGACGACTTTTTGCTTTTCGAGCAGGCCTTCCAACGCGCGGATGCTGTCCCGCAGGATGGCGGCGCGTTCAAAGGCGCAGTCCTCCGCCGCGGCGAGCATTTCGGTGCGGAGCCGTTCGACGGTTTCGCGGATATGCCCGGACAGAACGTCTTCGGCCTGTTTTACGGCCGCGCGATATTCTTCGGGAGATACTTTCCCCGTGCAGACGCCGAGGCAACGTCCCATGTCGAGGTAAATGCAGGGGCGTTCTTTGCCGATGTCCCGCGGAAACTGCCGTTTGCAGGGCG
>CAKRWK010000178.1 GCA_934417455.1 uncultured Eubacteriales bacterium | reverse complement strand
GCAAAGCAAGGTTTACAAAGATGAGCAGAAACAACAACTTGCCGACAGTATGGAAGTCATAAAATCCGCGCTGAAAAGCATTGAAAACACGGAAGAAGCCGTGAAAAAAGCGGAGGCGATGCCGGCCGCCGACAAAACCCGGCCGGACGACAAAGCGGCCATTGACGCTTACGAAGCCGCAAAAAAGGCTTACGACGTTCTGTCCGCCGACGAAAAGAAGATGGCAGGCGAACGCACCAAGTCTGCTTTGGATGCCATGTTGAAGGCTCTGACTGCTTACGATGTCACTTACGGCAACGGCAACACCTGGAAGAAAGACGAAAGCGATAACGGCCTGACCTTCACGGTCAATGGCTACCACAAGAAATTCGCCGGCATTACCATCAACGGTGAAGTCGTGGACGAAAGTCACTATGACATTGAAACCGGCAGTACCGTCATCACCTTAAAAGCAGAGTACCTGCAGACACTGCCCGCGGGAACATACACACTTCTTGTCCGGTATACCGACGGCAGTACAGACGGCGAAGACACATTCACCATCACGCAAAACGTCCCCTCGGATCCTTCCGATCCGTCTCCTGCGAAAACGGCGGACAGCGGTGTGGTGTTCGTATGGATAGGCGTTGTGATTTTCTGTCTGATTATAGTGATTGCATTGGTGTGGTTCTTCAAAAAACAGAAACAATAAACCATATGCGAACATAAACAACCGCAAAAACCATCGGCGCAGGCAAAAATTTGCCTGCGCCGATGGCGTTCTATGAAATCAGTCATATTCCTTCAGGGTAAGATAAAGATTGGCCTTGGTTTGCGCTATGTAGGGGGATACATAGAAAATTCCGACAATGCCGAGCGTCAACTCATTGAGAATATGCCACGGAAGGAACGAGAGATTCATCACAAACGTTTTCCAACGCTGCCCTCTCATCATGGCTTTGCTTTTGCGGAGTGCGTCCGCGGGACGCATGTTCGGATCGTCTGCAAGGATATACCCCACCAGATAATAATCGTACATTTTGATGATACCGGGAACAATCAGCAACAATGCAAAAAGCGACGCAATAAGCCCGGCGAGCAACTGACCGCAAACGATTTTTATGTAACGGGCGCCGGAAGAAAAAGGATACAGCGTCTCGTCAAGTCCGGCATATTCTTCCGAATTCCGGATGTAAAAGCGGCAGGAACTGACGGAAAGCGGATCGAAAACAAACACGAGAAACACGGAGAAAACCGCCATAAATACGAGATAGGAAACGAACCATACGAGAAACTGCCCCGCCGGCAGACGGCTGACGCCGGACACCACTGTCCCAAGCAGTCCGATCGTAGAAGACCAAAAACCGCTCACCAATGCAACAACAAACGCAACCGCCCCCAAAAGAATCGAAATCAAGGCCCCGACGCATACACATCGCCAATAATTTCTTCGGAAAGCGAGTTTGGCTTCTTCCTTCAAAGCCTTTCTTGACCACATAACGATGTACCTCTCTGTGCTGTTTTTGACGGAAGAAAAACAAACAAATGACTTCCGTCTGCTATCACAGTATAGCATAGAACAAGAAAAATTGCAAGCCCTGCCTGCGTGTCATGTAAAAAACACGTTTTCCGCGGCATTTTGCTTGACAAACAGGGTGTCTTTTGCTACAATGAAGAAAGAGCGCATCGAACCCGTACGGTACGATGCAAAACGGGAGACTGAAATCATGAACGACATTATCAAAACAGAACATCTGCAAAAAAGCTTCGGCGACGTTCACGCCGTACGCGACCTGAGTTTTCGCGTGCGCGAAGGCGAACTGTTTGCCTTTCTCGGCGTCAACGGCGCGGGAAAATCCACCACGATTCACATTCTCTGCGGTCAACTCGGAAAAGACAGCGGCCTTGTGGAAATCGGCGGCGTCGATATTGACCGTGAACCGGATACCGCCAAGCGTTCGCTCGGCGTTGTATTCCAGAATTCCGTTCTTGACAAAGAACTGTCCGTCAGAGACAATCTCGAAAGCCGCGCGGCACTCTACGGCATCCGCGGCCGGGATTTTAACCGACGCCTGTCCGAACTCTCCGCCCTTCTCGATTTTGAAAGCCTGCTTTCCCGTCCCGTCGGAAAACTGTCGGGCGGTCAGCGCCGTCGCATCGACATTGCGCGGGCACTTCTGCACGAACCGAAAATCCTGATTCTCGACGAACCGACCACAGGTCTTGACCCGCAGACGAGAAAACTGCTTTGGAACGTCGTTGCAACGCTCCGAAAAGAAAAAAATCTGACGGTATTCCTCACGACGCATTATATGGAAGAGGCGGCGGACGCCGATGATGTGGTGATTCTCGACCACGGACAGATCGTTGCGCAAGGCACGCCGCTGTCACTCAAGAACACCTATACCGGCGACTTTATTACCCTGTACGGTGCGGACGAAGAGCATGTCAAAAAACTCGGCGCCCCCTACGAACGCCTGCGGGACGCGTTCCGCGTATCCGTGCGCGATACGGCGGCGGCAACGGAACTGATTCTCGCACACCCCGACACGTTCCGCGACTACGAAATTACCAAAGGAAAGATGGACGACGTCTTTCTTGCCGTAACGGGCAAAACACTGACAGGAGGTGACAGACAATGACGGCACTGACAGCCCTCGTCAAAAGAAATGTCAAGGTTTACTTCAAAGACAAGGGGATGTTTTTCTCTTCCCTGATTACGCCCCTGATTCTTCTGGTGCTTTACGCGACCTTCTTAAAGAAAGTGTACGATGACTCGTTCCGCGCCGCACTGGAAGAGGCCGGCGCCACGGTATCCGACGCGGTGCTGAACGGTTGCGTTGGCGGGCAACTGATTTCCTCCCTTCTCGCCGTCAGTTGCGTGACCGTTGCCTTCTGCTCCAACCTTCTCATGATTAAGGACAAGACCTCCGGCGCAAGACACGACCTGACCATGGCACCCGTATCCTACGGGATTCTGGGACTCGGATATTACCTTGCGTCCCTGTTTTCCACGCTGATTATATCTTTCACGGCCATGGCCGCCTCGTTTCTGTATCTTGCTGCGGTCGGCTGGTATCTGTCCTTCGGCGACGTTGTTATGCTGATTCTCGACGTACTTCTCCTCTCCATGTTCGGCACGGCGCTCTCCTCCGTCATCAACTTCTTCCTTTCTACTGACGGACAGGCATCGGCCGTCGGTACCGTCGTCAGTGCCGGATACGGTTTTGTCTGCGGCGCCTATATGCCCATCTCGAATTTCGGTGACGGTCTGCAGAAAGTTCTCGGCTTTCTTCCCGGCACCTACGGCACCAGTCTTCGGCGCAATCACACTCTGCGCGGCGTCTTTGCACAGATGAGCGACGCCGGCTTCCCGCCGCAGGTCGTTGACGCCATCCGGGACAGCGTGGACTGCAACCTTTACTTCTTCGGTCACGGCGTGTCCTCCCTTGCCATGTA
>CAKRWK010000177.1 GCA_934417455.1 uncultured Eubacteriales bacterium | reverse complement strand
TCAGTCCCCGTACGGTACATATTTATCCGTGTCATACGGCATGACTACCTTGCGGGTTGTCGGGCGCATATCGATAACAACGGAAGCGTTTCCAATCGATGTGCGGACTTTTATACACGGTCCCATGTTGTCGATGACAACGTAATACGTCAGGGGCTTACCTCCCTGTTCCGCTTTTATCCGATATTTGTTACCGGCCCTTTCCAGACTTCCCCGTCCGTAATCCACGACCGAGATAATGTCGTTGACCATGTCGGTGTAATCAATGGATTTGATTTGCGCGACATACTGCGTATATTCGGCACCGAGGTCGGACGCGAGGTTGACTTTGCGTTTTACCGTGGTTTTTTCGCCTTCGCTTTCCGATGTCATATCCAGATACATCGTACTCAGGCCGTTCAGCCACATCTTCATACGGACAGTGGCCGCTTTTCCGTTACTTTCGACATCACTCTTCACGTCGGCAGACACCCGCAGATAACCGCCCGAAAAATCCATCGTACCGACATACGTCACGTCGGTTTTCGTTCTTACGCCCCCGTATGTCTCATCCGATTTCAGTTTCAAGGAAAAGCGCAAGGCATCCGGCGTGTGTTCCTCGTCCTCGATGGACTTTTTCAGTGCCTGTTTGAAATTATAAATGCCTGCTTTTCCGGAATAACTTTTGTAATTTTCCGAATAATAGATGTCCTTATTCATGTTTTCCGTTTCAAAGGCGCAGGAGGAAGCAAACAGCATACAACAAACAGACAGAAGCAGAACCAGTGCAATACATCTTTTTTTCATAACATATTTCCTTTCACCTGTTTTGAAGTCCGACATCATCGGCCGTCTTCATTTTAACATGTACAGGACAAAATGTCAAACATTTCCGGAAACAGCACGGATTTGTCCGGACAGAGGTCACGTTTTACCGGATGACGTACGGTTCCGGATCGGTAATCCGTCTGACCTGCGGACATGTAATAAATTCGCGGTATGTGGGTGCAACGAACCGCACTGCGTTGCGTATGACGGTCTGAATTTCCGGAACATGGAAAGTCGGATAAGATTCGTGACCCGGTTGCAGGTAAAAAATCTTTCCGTTCCCCCGCTCCCAAAGGCATCCGGAGCGGAAAACTTCTCCACCCGTGTAGGTGCCTATCAGCAGCAGTTTATCCGGCGTCGGAATGACAAACGGTTCCCCGTAGGTCTCCTCGTGTTCGAGGCGGAACGACCGGTCTATCCCGCGCGTAATCGGATGCGCGGGTTCTATCACCCACAGTCGCTCTGCGTCGCCTGACTCCCGCCATGTCAGGTTGCAAGACGTACCGTGCAGCGCGCGGAACGGTTTGGAATGGTGCGCGGAGTGGAGAAAAATCATGCCCATGCCGGAAAGGACGGCGTCCCTGACCGTGGTCGCCACGGCATCCGGCACAAGGTCGTGTTGCAGATGCCCCCACCAAATCAGAACATCTGTTCTTTCCAGACGCTCTTTGGTGATGCCGCAATTTTCGTCGTTCAGTGTAGCGGTTTCGACCTCGACGTCATCACAGCGCAGAAAATCCGCGATGGCACCGTGAATTCCTTTCGGATAAATTTTTGCAACATCCTCATCGCTTTGTTCATGAATATACTCGTTCCAGACCAGTACCATCATCATATGTTTCTCCTTCGACGACGTCATCGAAATTTTTCCCGAAAATAACAATATCAGTCGCCTTTATTCTAACATGTGTCGAAAAAATTGTCAAGGGGAATCCGAGATAACCCTTGACAAAATCCGGCGATATGATATACTGTTATTGAAAGGTTCCGCAGAGGACCGAAAAAACAAAGGAGAAAGAATTATGCTCGGACTTGTCATCGGAATTTTACTGCTCGCGGCCACCGTTATCGGTGTTTTCGTCATCAAAGGATTTGTGCAAAGCGGCAAGGCACGCAAACTGAACGCGCTGGTTCTCCCGGTAGGACTTGTGCTGGCCTTTGCGTTTGTATTCAGTGGCTGTATCTGCTCTGTGGAAACCGGTCACACCGGTATTGTCACGGTTTTCGGCCGTGTGGAAGACAAACAATACGAGGCCGGATTTCATTTCAAAGCACCTTGGGAAAGCGTTGTCCCGATGGACAACCGCGTACAGAAAATCACGGTGGAACTCGGTTGCTTTTCCAGCGACATTCAGGAAGTCAAAGTGGTTTACACTCTGAATTACCAGATTGACAAAAACAACGCGAAAAAGATTTACAAAGACATCGGCAGCGAGTATTACAAAGTGATTGTCGAACCGACCATTGCGGAAGCCGTCAAAGTCGTGGCGGCGCACTATACGGCGGAACAGTTGGTGCAGACAAGAGAGGAACTGGCCAACGGCATTGAAACCATGCTGTCGGAAAACCTCGGTCGTTACAATATCAAAGTATCGGCAACGGCCATTGAAGATATGGACTTCACCGACGCGTTTACCGACGCCGTAGAAGCCAAACAGGTCGCCGAACAGAAGAAAAAGCAGGCCATCATTGAACAGGAACAGGCACTTCTGCAAGCGAAAAACCAAAAGGAAATCGCCGTAACAAAGGCTGCCGCCGATGCGGAAATTGCGGAAATCACGGCGGAAGCCGATAAAAAAGTGGCCGAAATCGGAGCGGACAGCGCCGAATATCAGGGTAAAAAAGAAGCCGCCATCGCCCTGCAGAAACTGGCCAGCATCAACGGATGGACGGTCAAGGAAGAAAACGGCGTCAACAAACTCTACAAACCGGACGGGTCGGCCGTCACGGACGAAGAACTCAAAGAAGGCGCGAAAAACCTTATCAATTACTACTACGTCCAACAGTGGGACGGCAAACTTCCCGAAACCTATTTCGGCAGTGAGGAGTTTGCCAAACTTCTGGCTTCTCTCGGAAAAGCAAGCGGCACCGCAAGCGAAAATCCGTAAAGGAGGAATATTCATGAAACGGGCGTTATCGGTTGTTATCGTTGGTCTTTTTATCTTTTGCATGGCCGGTTGTGCCAATGACAAGATGCCCGAACGGCCGTCGGATACCACGTTGGAATTCTGGATTGCACAGGACGTGTCAAATGTAGACTTTTCGGAATACAGCATTGCAACAGTTACCATGTTCGGCGGTGAGAGGTACTACGCCAAGGGATATGCCCCCGAGGACGAAAAACACCCGGAGGTGCGCCCCGATACATACGTCATTTATACGCTGACCGCCTACCCGGACTATTCCGACGCCGGCCGTCATGTGACGGAAATCGAAATATGCGACCCCGCCGTATCCGTCTACGGATTCCGAACGGGCGACAGCATGGAAACGTTTGATGATATTTTCCGAAATCTCGGATACACGATAACGACAACTTCTTATGCCCATACAGCAAAGAAAGGAAAATTCGGTTTTCGCTACAACACAGACGGACAGCTTATCGTCTTTGCGGAAGTAACAAACAAAAACAATATCATGTTCTGAAAACAGAAAAACGGGCGTACCCGACGGGCACGCCCA
>CAKRWK010000176.1 GCA_934417455.1 uncultured Eubacteriales bacterium | reverse complement strand
GATACGGTGGGGCTGATGATTCTGACCAACGACGGGCAGACGGCGCACGCGCTTCTTTCGCCCCGCCGCCATGTGGAAAAAATCTACCGGTTTCGCGCCGCGTCGCCGCTTTCTGCCGGATGTGAGGAAAAATTCGCCGCGGGACTTGCAATTGACGGTTATGTCTGCAAACCGGCCGTCCTTGTCTGCAACCCCGACCGCACGGGCGGAGACATCACCCTCACGGAAGGAAAGTACCACCAGATAAAGCGCATGCTCGAAGCCGTGGATAACCGCATAACGTTTCTTGAACGCATATCGTTCGGCGGCATTCCGCTCGACCGCACCCTCGCGCGCGGCGAATACCGCGAACTGACGGAGGCGGAGACGGCAGCCCTTCTCGAAAAGGCACAAAAATAAAAGTTTATAAAAGGGTTTTACCCGACAATGTAAGGAGAATACAATGGATATTATCAAGACACTGGCCGACGAGTTTCACCTGAAAGCCGAACAGGTGGAGAGCACCGTCGCGCTGATTGACGAAGGAAATACGATTCCGTTTATTTCCCGTTACCGTAAGGAAGTCACGGGCGGATTGGATGACGCCACCCTGCGCGACCTCTTTGACCGGTTGACCTACCTTCGGAAAATGGACGACCGCCGCGCGGAGATTTCCTCTCTTATCGAAGCACAGGAAAAACTCACGCCGGAAATCACTTTTGCTCTGAACAATGCAAAAACGCTGGTCGAACTGGAGGACATTTACCGTCCCTTCCGTCCGAAACGTACCACCCGCGCTTCCATTGCCCGCGCCAAAGGCCTCGAACCGCTGGCAAAGTACATTATGGAACAACGCGACGTGTATGACCCGGAAATCCCCGTGTACGCCGAGCAGTTTATCAGCACCGAGGAAGGGAAGGAAGTCCCCGATGCGGCGGCCGCCCTGCAGGGGGCGTCGGACATTATCGCCGAGGATGTGTCCAACGATGCCGAAATCCGCAAACTTCTGCGCGCTTTTACCATGCAGAACGGTACGCTTTCTACCCGCGGCACCAAGGAAGAATCTTCCGTTTACGATAATTATTATGAATTTGACGAACCCATCCGCAAACTCCGCGGTCACCGTGTCCTCGCCATCAATCGCGGCGAAAAGGAAGGGTTTCTCAAAGTCGCCGTCACGCTGCCCGAGGAGGACGGCATTGCTCAACTGGTTTCCCGCATTGTAAAGAACAAACAGTCCCCGGCGCTTCCGTATCTGATGGCAACCCTGACCGACGCATACGAGCGTCTTCTGTTCCCGGCCATCGAGCGTGAAATCCGCACGTCTCTCTTTGACGACGCGTCGGAAGGTGCACTCAAAGTGTTTGCCGAAAACCTGCGCAATCTTCTTTTGGTTTCGCCTCTGAAGGGCAAGACGGTGCTCGGCTACGACCCCGGTTATGCGCACGGTTGTAAACTGGCCGTCGTCGATAAGACGGGCAAAGTGTTGGATACGGCCGTCATTTATCCGACCAAACCACGTTCCGAAACGGAAAAATCCAAAGCCATTGTCCTTCGCCTCATAAAGAAGTACGGCGTCGACGTTGTTTCCATCGGTAACGGCACCGCCTCCCGCGAGTCGGAACAGTTCATCGCGTCCGACGTGCTCGGCGACCCGACCTGTCCCGATGGCGTGAAATATACCATCGTGTCCGAAGCGGGCGCGTCCGTGTATTCCGCCTCGCCGCTTGCCATGGAAGAGTTTCCTGAGTACGACGTCATGCAGCGCAGCGCCATTTCCATTGCCCGCCGCCTGCAGGACCCTCTTGCCGAACTGGTCAAAATCGAGCCGAAAGCCATCGGCGTCGGTCAGTATCAGCATGACATGAAACAGGCGCGCCTGACCGAAGCGTTGGGCGGTGTTGTCGAGGACTGCGTCAACTCCGTCGGCGTGGACATCAATACCGCATCCTATTCGCTTCTGTCCTACGTGGCCGGTATCAACAGCACGGCCGCCAAGAATATTGTCAAATACAGAGAAGAGAACGGTGAATTCCGTTCCAGAACGCAGATAAAGAAAGTCCCGAAAATCGGCGACAAAGCTTTTGAGCAGTGCGCGGGCTTTCTCCGCATTCCGAACGCCAAGGAAGTCTTCGATTCCACGGGTGTGCATCCCGAGTCCTATCATATCGCGGACAGCCTGCTTGCCAGATTCGGTTATACGGCCGACGACGTGCGTGCGGGTAATCTGACGCTTCTGCGTTTCCAGGTGGAGAAATACGGCAAGGCCAAACTTGCAAAAGAACTCTCCTGTGGCGAACCGACCCTTGAGGACATTATCAAGGAACTTGAAAAGCCCGGCCGCGATATCCGCGACGATGCGCCCGCTCCCATCCTTTCGACAAAGATCCTTGACATCAATGACCTTGAACCCGGTATGGTGCTGAAAGGCCCCGTGCGTAATGTGGTGGACTTCGGTTGCTTTGTGGACATCGGCGTGCATCACGACGGTCTGCTTCACATTTCCGAAATGAGCGACCGCTTTGTCAAAAAGGCCTCCGACCTTTTCGCCGTCGGCGACGTTATCGAAGTTCGCATCAAGGACGTGGACAAAGTCAAAAGCCGCATTGCTCTCAGCCGCAAGGGCATGGCGGACAAAGACCATAAATAAGCCGTGTTCGGCTATGTAAAGCCCGACAGGCGGGAACTTCTCGTCAAGGATGACGAGTTTTATCGCGCCACCTACTGCGGCATCTGCCGGACCATGAAAAAGGAAACGGGTGTGTTTTCCCCCGCGTTTCTGACGTATGACAGCGTGTTTCTGGCACTGGTGCGCATGCTCTTTGTGGAGGACGGGGACATCGGAACCCGATGTGTCCGCTGTCCCGTCCATCCGTTGCACCGCAAGACAATATTGCGGAGCAATCCCGCCCTTGTCTATACGGCGCGGGCGTTCGCATCGCTTGCCTATTACCGCGCCGAGGACAATTTGCACGATGAAAAATTTTTCCGTTCGCTCGGCGTGCGTTTTTCTCTGCCGCTTCTTTCCTACGGTCGCGACCGCGCCGACATGCGTCCGTTGGACGACATTATCCGCAAGGACCTTGCCGACATAAGAAAAATGGAAGCCGATGCGTGTCCGAGCGTGGATTTGCCGGCGGAGAAATTCGGGCACCTGCTCGGCGCCGTGTTTTCTTTCGGCCTTGCGGGGGACGGGGAAGTCCTGACACGCACGGCCGGGTATCATCTCGGCAAATTCATTTACGGTGCCGACGCCGCCGAAGACTACGGAAAAGACAGAAAGTCCGGCGCGTATAACCCGTATGTGTCGGCGTACGGAGGCCGTGACCTGACGTGCGAGGACAGAGAGGCTATCCATACCGCGCTTCTTCTGGAAGCCGACGGCCTCGGGCAGGCAGTGGAACTCTTTCCGTACGGAAAACGGCATACGCTCGAACGCCTCATAAAAAACATGACCGACCGTGGGCTTGAAAAACGCATCCGATTCTTAAAGGAGGAAACTGAATGACCGATCCGTATACCG
>CAKRWK010000175.1 GCA_934417455.1 uncultured Eubacteriales bacterium | reverse complement strand
GGTCGGCACAACGGCCGCAAAAGGATATGCCGCGGCATAGGCGGCAATGGTACGCGCGAGGTTCTCGGGATGGACGGCGTCGGTGTTGTTGACGACGAGCACCGTCGGCAGTTGCGCCGCGCGGATTTTTTCAATCAGGCCTTCTTCAATGTCCCCGACCGTCTCGCGCGCCTCCGTCACAAGAATGGCCGCGTCCACGCCGGACAGCGTGTCCGTCGCCGTCTTTACCATATAGTCGCCGAGTCTTGTCCGCGCCTTATGCACACCGGGCGTGTCCATAAATACAAACTGGTCTTCCCCGACGGTATGTATACCCGTAATGCGGTTGCGCGTCGTCTGCGGTTTTTTGGATACAATGGCGACCTTTTGCCCGAGAATGGCGTTGAGCAGGGTCGATTTTCCGACATTCGGCCGGCCGATAATCGCGATAAATGCGGTTCTTTTCATATTTATACGTCCATATCTTTCATAATCTTGCGTTGTTTTTCGCACTGAGCTTCTTCGTCCTCCGGGCTGCGCTCATGGTCGTAACCGAGAAGGTGAAGCATGGAGTGCACCGTCAGGAACGAAACCTCCCGTCGAAGGCTGTGGCCGAGTTCGGCCGCCTGCGCGCCCGCGCGTTCGACGGAAATCACAATATCGCCGAGTTCGGCGCAGAAGGTGCATTCCCCGTCGTCAAAATTACCGCTGTCGTACATGGGAAAGGACAAAACGTCCGTCGGCCTGTCCACCGCGCGATACTGTTTATTCAGTCGGTGAATGCCTTCGTTGTTCGTGAACGTCACCGACACGCGCACATGCGGATAGGGAAAATTTTCTTCTTTCAGCGTGGCGAGAACCGCCTGCCGCACCAGAAGTTTCAGCCCGTAATTCACGCCGTCGTACCGTCCGGTCGCCGAAAAGTCGATTTTCAAGTCGTATTTCATGATTTACCTTTTTCTCTTCCTGCGCTTCGCTGATTTTTTTCATAAGTTTCGTAAGCGGCGATAATCTTGCGCACCAGACGGTGACGCACCACGTCGCGCTCCGTAAAACGGAAAATGCCGATACCCTCAATGCCGGAAAGCACATCGGCCGCCACGGCAAGGCCGCTTTTCTTTCCCGAAGGAAGGTCCGTCTGTGACAGGTCGCCCGTCACGACAGCCTTGGACGCCGACCCGAGACGGGTTAAGAACATTTTCATCTGTTCCTGCGTCGTATTCTGTGCCTCGTCCAGAATGATAAAGGAGGAATCGAGTGTCCGACCGCGCATGTATGCGAGCGGAGCTATCTCGATGGTGCCGCGTTCCTTATGCCGCTGAAAATTCTCCGCGCCGAGCATCTCATAGAGCGCGTCGTACAACGGGCGCAGATACGGGTCTATCTTGCTCTGCAAATCACCCGGCAGAAAGCCGAGGTTTTCGCCCGCCTCCACGGCGGGACGCGTCAGAATGATACGTTCCACCGTTTTGGAGCGCAGGGCTTCCACCGCCATGGCCACCGCAAGGAAGGTCTTTCCCGTACCGGCGGGGCCGAGGCCGAGCACAACGGTATTTTCCCTTATGGCGCGGACGTACTGCTGTTGTCCCACGGTTTTGGGAACAATCGGCTTACCCCTGTTGGTCAGGCAGATAACGTCGCGGGAAAAGGCAACCCCTTCGGTGTCTTCCCCGTTTTTCACCAGTCCTATCACGTAATCGAGCGTCTGACGGCTGATATGCTCTCCGTCGCCTGTCATCCGTCCGAGATATTCGAGCGTCCTGACGGCCTGACGGACATCCTCATCCTCGCCGCGCACAAGAATGGCGTCCCCGTCCTCCCCCGCCGTCCGATTGGACAGGCGGACGCGAAACGCATCCTCTATCACCGACGCGTTCTCATCGAACGGTCCGAACAGAGCGGCCGTGGCCTCTCCCGACTTCGTCATGACCCATTTTTCCGTCACTTCGGTTCATCCTCCCGTTTGTATATCCGACGTGCGGCCGATGTCGCCGACGAACGTTATCTCCGCGCGCATGCGGTAAACGCCGTCCGAAAATCCGCCTTCCGTCCGGAAGCGAACAAGGTCTCCCTCACCGATGCGGGTCCGCACCGCCTCTTCGAGCCGCAAAGCGGCCGTGCGCACCATTTCTTCCTCCGTTAACGTCCGGTAAACGGTTTCGCGGCATACGGCATAACGACAGGTCAGAAACAGAGGCAGACGGTATCTGCCGAAGAGGGATACCTGCTTTTGTTCCTCTATTATATCACACCCGACAGGCAAATTTCCATATCTTTTGAAAATATTTAGAGAAAAATCAAAAAAACCTGCGCGCACAAGGGTAAGTTTCCGCTGTTGTGTCCGTATATCGGCGGCCTGTGCGCCGACTTCCACCTCCACCGTCGCCCGCACGCGCCCGCTCACCTGCCCCTCGGCGCGGCAGAGTCCGCCGCCGGATGTTGCCGGAAGGATGCCGGAAATGAGAAGGTCGCCCGCGTGCACGGTTTCCCCGACGTGGACGGACTCCTGCCCCTTATGGATGAGAATTTCCTCGATAACGGCGTCCTCCGTCGCCACGATGTTGGCATATCCCGACGGTTCCTCTTTGTCCGGGTGTACGTTTTTCTCCGCTACCGTCACATAAGCGACATTGCCTCTGCGGCAGATGTTGACCCATGCAATATCGGGAGAAGAAGAAAGGAGCGCCGTCTCCACGGCATCAAAACGAAAGGCTCGCCACGGCATGCCGGCGCGCAGCCCGGCCGCGCCGACCTCCTCAATTACCTTCTGCTCCTCCACGGTGCCGCCATCCACCCGCACATCCCAAACGAAGAAATTCGACAGTAATAACAAGGCAGTTATCAAGGCAAGGGCGGCTATACCGCCGTATCTCTTTCGGTTGCGAAAAAAGAAACCGGACATGCCGCACAGGTCTCCGACGCAAAAATCCATCTCACCAAGGGCACGCCGAACGTCCGTCATGCGTAAAAGCGGCACGTCGGCCGACCCGTCCGCACGGAAGGATACGGGAACGTTTGCCGTAAGACAACGGTTGGCCGCCGCGACCACATTGTCTGCGGAAACCGAAAGACGGTAATAGCCGAAAACTCTGTCAAATATGCGCATCAGACAAAACCTATCCCTTCTACAGTGCCGGAAACTTCGGCGGCGTGATTTTCAAATACGGAAAGGGACAGCCCCCGCCCCGTAATACGTACCCGGCGGTGCACGGTCAAAAACTCCGCCGCTTCCCCCGTAAATGCCAGTATTTTTTCAACGCCGCCGACCGTTACCGAAAGTCCGTCCCTGTGCGGGTCGACTTCCACGCGAAATCCCGACAGAATCCCGCCGGCAAAATGCGCGCCCTGAGAAGGCTTTTCCTTTTCGGTCATGATTCTCTCGCTCCTCTCATACATGTATACTAAAATGTATGAAGGAGCCATAAAAAAATGACCGAAGCCGTCCGTAAGCCGAAATACGGTTTTCTGTACGCGTATATCCTGTATATCCTGATTTTCCTCTCCGCCACATATTCGCCCCTGCTTGCCGACGGTGTGCGGGAAGGTATGCACC
>CAKRWK010000174.1 GCA_934417455.1 uncultured Eubacteriales bacterium | reverse complement strand
TACGGAAACGGAAGGAAAAGAAATACTGAAAAACATTTGTCTGACACTTGACGGCGGTTTCACAGCCATTACCGGTCCAAACGGCGGCGGAAAATCGACACTTGCCAAAGTAATAGCGGGTATTTATCGGCCGACGGGCGGACGTATTCTCCTTGACGGAGAGGACATTACGGACCTTTCCGTAACGGACCGTGCCAAATGCGGCATCAGTTACGCGTTTCAACAGCCGGTACGGTTCAAAGGCATTACCGTCAGTCGTCTTATCGGACTTGCCGCCGGCAGAACGCTCACCGTGGCGGAAGTTTGCCGTTATCTTTCCGAGGTCGGTCTTTGCGCGCGTGACTACGTTAACCGCGAGGTGAACGCAAGTCTTTCGGGCGGCGAACTGAAACGCATAGAAATTGCTACCGTACTGGCGCGCGGCACAAAATTTGCCGTATTTGACGAGCCGGAAGCCGGCATTGACCTTTGGAGTTTCCAAAATCTGATTGCCGTGTTTGAAAAAATGCACGAAACACTGAACGGTTCCATTGCCATCATTACCCATCAAGAGCGGATTCTCGATATCGCAGACAGGATTGTGCTGGTGGCCGACGGAGAAATTCAGAAGGTCGGAACAAAAGACGAAATTCTTCCCTGCCTTCTCGGAAAGAACACCACTTGCAAAACGCTTCTCGACAAACTTTCCTGACGGGACAGAAAGGAGATACTCATGGACGAAATACAGAAAAATCTGCTTCTTGAAGTCGCCGATCTGCATGACGTGCCGATGGGCGCGTACAATATCCGATCCAACGTTAAATCTATCGGTCGAGCGTCTTCCGAACATATCGAAATCGTATCGAAAAAAGACAAAGACGGCATCGATATTCTGATAAAACCGGGCACAAAAAGCGAAAGCGTTCATATTCCCGTTCTTCTCAGCGAATCCGGTTTTTCCGATATAGTATACAACGATTTCTATGTGGGAGAAAACAGCGACGTCGTTATTGTTGCCGGTTGCGGGATTCACAACGGCGGAGACCAAAAGTCCGAACACGACGGCATACACACATTTCACATCGGAAAGAATGCCAAAGTACGATATATCGAAAAACATTACGGGGAGGGCGACGGCAACGGCGAACGCGTGCTGAACCCGACAACGGTCGTGTATATCGATGAAGGCGGTTATATGGATATGGAAACGGCGCAAATCAAGGGCGTCGATTCCACCGTCCGCACAACATCCGCCGTTCTGAAAGACGGAGCAACGCTTGTCATCCACGAAAAAATCATGACACACGGTCATCAGACGGCCACAACGGATTTCACCGTAGACCTTGACGGTAAAGGTTCCGGTGCCAACGTCATTTCCCGTTCCGTTGCAAAAGGAAATTCCAAACAGACGTTCCGTTCCCGCATCAACGGAAACAATCTCTGTAACGGGCACACCGAATGCGATGCCATCATCATGGATAACGGCAGCGTCTCCGCCATTCCCGAACTGACGGCCAATAACGTGGAAGCCTCCCTGATTCACGAAGCGGCCATCGGAAAGATTGCCGGAGAACAACTGACAAAACTGATGACGCTCGGGCTGACGGAAAAAGAAGCCGAAGAAGAAATTGTCAGCGGTTTCCTTAAATAAAATGCGGCAGAAGCCGAACGTGCTTTATAGTCAAGCGCGTTCGGTTTCTTTTTGCAATAATATATCCGCAATTCTTTCACCGGCATGTCCGTCTCCGAAAACGTCTGTTTTGGTGGCTGCTTTCCGATACGTGCTCTCATCTGTAAGGAGACGAAGGCAGGCGCGATATACATTTTCTTCTTCCGTTCCCACAAGATGCAGAACACCGGCTTCGATTCCCTCTTCCCGCTCGGTCACGTCCCGCGCCACAAGCGTCGGTTTTCCGAGAAAAGCCGCCTCTTCCTGCACGCCCCCGCTGTCCGTCAGAACAAAGCAGCACCGGGAAAGAAAATTGTGAAACGATATAACGTCAAGCGGCGGCAGGAGGTGTATCCTGTCACAGAAAGAGAAAATTTCCGCTGCCGCCCGACCGATCACCGGGTTGACATGTAGCGGACAAACAATATGTACATCCGGCACCGCCTCCGATAAGCGGCGGACAGCACGAAAGATTCGTATGACACCGCCGTCAAGATTTTCGCGCCTGTGAATGGTCAGGAGAATATAGCGGGCATTTTTTGTCAATGTAAGCAGCGGATGCGTAAAATCTTCCGTGACAGTTTTTCTTAAAACGTCCGTAACGGTATTTCCGGTTATATAAACCTCTGTCGGTCGCTTTCCCTCGTTCAGAAGATGTTCCGCAGCCTTCGCTGTCGGTGCAAAACAGGTCTTGGCCGCGACATCTATTGCCCGCCGGTTGAATTCCTCCGGATACGGCGCATCCGTGCGGTAGGTTCGCAAACCCGCTTCCACGTGTGCTACGGGAATGCGCAGGTAAAAAGCACTGAGCGCCGCCGCAAATGCGGACGTTGTGTCACCGTGCACCACAACCGTGTCCGGTTTCATACAAAGAAAAACCGAATGCATCCGCTGTGCAACAATCTGCGTTATATCCGAAAGCGTCGCTCCGTGCGGAATCGCCGGAAGAGATACATCCGGGGTCATTCCGAGCACCCGCAACGTATCTGTCAGAAGTTCTTTATGCTGTCCCGTCGAACACAATACAAACGGAACGTTCCGCTGCCGCAACGCCTCTGTCAGCGGATAGAGTTTCACGGCCTCCGGCCGCGTCCCGAACACAATACACAACATAAAAGACGCACCTCCGACACTTCTCTCTGTCAGTATATGTGCGTCTTTTTTGTTTATATGTTGTTAAAACAAATATTTTTTCAATGCATTAAATGTAAAGCAGACAATATTAAACAATGCTTTGAATTTATTTATTTTCTCGTCTTGTGTCTGTATTTCCCACACCTGCTTTATGCTTTTGAACTTGTTGGAGGAGAGTGACCCGCTTGCGACACGATACCGCACCAACGCCTCATTGATTCCGCAGGCAACCGCGCCACCTCTCAAAAGCATCAGCCACGTCGCATAATCCTGTCCGCCACGGCGGAGCGGCATGCGAAAATCGCCAAGAACATTTCGGTCAACGACAACCGAAGAAGTGGCTATAATGGTATTATGAAGCAAATATTTATAGTCACAAGATTCCCGCAGTTTGCGTTTGCCTTTCGTTGTTTCCCCCTTTTCGTTCATCATTTCTATCGCCGTATAGGAGAACGGGGATTTCTTTTCCTTCATCAGCTTTATCTGTCTGCCGATTTTGTCCGGCATCCAAATATCGTCACTATCGAGAAATGCAACATACTGACCGCGCGCAAGTTCCAGTGCCTTATTGCGCGCCGCCCCCGCCCCCATGTTTTTTTCTTGAAGAAAATACACGATTTCCGGGTGGTTTTTCTGAAACTCAGATATAATTTTTGCGGAATCATCCTTTGAACAATCGTCTACGAGAACAATTTCAATGTCCTTATAATCCTGCGCAAATACAGAATTCAACGTATCCGCAAGATATTTC
>CAKRWK010000173.1 GCA_934417455.1 uncultured Eubacteriales bacterium | reverse complement strand
CGCTCCGATAGGTCAGCGTGACTTCCAGTCCGCGGTACGCACCGACAAAGGTGTTTTCCCCTGCGGGCAGAAGAGATACAATACTGCGGCAACCGTCGTTTTCGACATACAGAGGCTAGGCCTCCTCCCGGTAGAAGTGGACGGGAAGCCCCTCAAACGCAAGTTCTGTGATAACGCCGTGTTCGGTGGTGGAAAAACGCATAGGACGTCTCCTTTTTTGTGAAATTCAATGAGAGTATACAAAAGAAAAAAGAAAAAGTCAAGGGAAAAGAAAAAAATTCCGAAAAACACGTGCATTTTCTCTCGATTTGTGCTAGAATGGAAGGAAGAAACGAAAGAGAGGGAAGCAAAGTGACGGAAAATATGACCGTTTTCGGCTGTCCGGTACGCACGGTGACCCCGGCCGGCACCTTCCGCGGCGCGGAGACGCTGACGGCGGAGGTCGTATCGCTCGGGTTTTCCGCCGTCTGCCTGACGGCCTTCGGCAACGGCGCGGGCACAGTGGCCGACCTGAAGCGTCTGTGCCGCATTCTGCACGCGGAAGGACTTCGCGTGTATGCCGATATGTCCTGCCTTTGCGGCGACGGGGAAAGCCCCGCCGAACCTATGCGACAGAGTACGGACGTGTTCGGTCTTGACGGCTTTTTCCTGCGTGCGGCGGACTTTTCTTTTTCCGATACGTATGCGACCCTCGCCGCACTGTCGGCCGGGCGGGAAAATTTCCGCTGGTTTGTCACCGACGGCCGCCGTCCCCTGCCGGAGACGGAGCCGGGAAAAAAGGTGCGCATTCCTGCGGACGGCGGCACCTTTGCCGGTGTGCGTACGGACGTCGTGTTCGCCGCCGATGACCCCGCGGCCGCGTTGGCGGCAGAGACGGCGGCGCTTGCGCCCGTGCGGGGCGACGGTCTGTGTACCCTGTTTCCCACGGCCAACGCGGCCGCAGACGACGCGCGCGCCGCACTGGCCTTCTCTCTGCCCGGTACGGTGTTCACGGACGCCGCCTTCCTTTTCGGCCGTCCCGGGGATATGTCCTTTGCCGCCTCGGCCGCCGGCCGGCGCCGTCGCGCCCTGTTTTGCGCTCTGCAGAATCTCCGGCGCACGCCCGCGCTGCGCTATGACGTACGCGCCGGCGTCGGACACCTGCTTGTGATAAGCGAACGGCAGGAGGGCGGCACGCGGTATATCGCCGTCAATGCCGGCCCGTCGCCCGTCGCCGTCACGGACAAAAATATTCTGTCCGCACCGCCGGATTTCGGTGGCGGATTTGACCGCGTCGGCGAGTCCGTTTTCCTCGGCGCATATGCCGCGGTGTCCGTTTTCCGACCGACGCCCCCGAGGGCCGAACGGCCGGCACAGACGGCGCCACCGGCAGAGGAAATGACGGAAAATCCCGTCGAAATACAGTAAAAAACAATGATAAATCATCCAAAAGGCAGATAAAAATGGAAAAATACAAAATCGACCGCATCAACGAACTCGGCCGCACCATGCGCACCCGCGCGCTGACGGTGGAAGAAGCCGAGGAGCAGAAAAAACTCAGGGACGAGTATATGGCCGAGGTACACCGCGCCCTGTTCGGCGAAGGATACCCAGCCTATGCGGACAAAAAGACAGACAAAAACAAAGGAGACGGAAAACAATGAAATGCGCGATTTGCGGAGCCGAAATCAAAAAAGAAAATCCCCCGATTTTTGCCTACGGAGCGTACGGCAATCCCCGTTGCCTGTGTGATACGTGCGACGGGTATATGGAACATCTGACGCGCGGCCGCACGGAAGCGGAAGTCGGAGAGGCGCGCGACAATCTTCTGCACGCCGCCGCGGAAAACGACGTGACCGACCCCGCGGTGCTGGAAGCGCTCGAAACCTTCATCGAAAACGCAAAGGTGCGCGCGGAGAAAATCGCGGCCGGCACCTATGACTTTTCCGAGGATGCCCCCGAGCAAACCGAAGCGGCGGACGACGGGGCGGCCGACGATACCGCGGCGGACGGGGAAGAGAACGGAGCCGCATTTGACATTCCCGAAGAACTCGCCGAGACGGAGGCCGACCGCGAACTCGACCGCAAGGAAGAGGAAGCGGCGAAGAAATCCGATGCCGTCTGGAACTGGGTTTGGCTCTTCACCCTGCTGGTGGCGGTCGGCATGCTGATCTGGTTCCTGTTCTTCCGCTGATGCGTCCCGTACGTTTTGCCGTTTTCGGCACGAATTTTATCAGCGGGCATTTTGCCGATGCCGTCGCGCATACGGACGGCGCCGAAATTTCCGCCGTATATTCGCGGCGGGAGGAGACCGGCCGCGCCTTCGCCGACACGTGCGGCGGCGCGCATGTCTATACGGACATGGACGAGTTGCTTGCGGCCGACACGTCGGACGCCTGTTATATCGCCACACCCAATATGTGCCATAGAGACATGACCGTTTCCGCTCTGCGCGCGGGGCGGCACGTGTTGTGCGAAAAGCCGATGGCGCAGTCGGCGGCCGATGCGGCTTTCATGATAAGCGAAGCCCAGCGGGCGGAGCGGGTGCTTCTCGAGGCCATGCGCCCCGATTTCGACCCGGCCTATGACGTCCTGCGGGCGTATCTTCCGAAAGTGGGGACGGTCCGTCGCGCAACGCTGGACTACTGCCAGTATTCCTCGCGCTATGACGCGTTTTTGCGCGGGGATGTGAAAAATGCCTTCCGTCCCGATATGGGCAACGCCGCGCTGGCCGACATCGGAATTTACCCCCTGCGCGTGGCCGTGACCCTGTTCGGTATGCCGACGGACGTCTGCGCCCGTTCGGTATTCCTTTCCAACGGATTCGAGGGGGCGGGGCAGGTGCTCCTCTCCTACCCGGACAAGACCGTCACGGTTGTCTACTCCAAAATTTCCGACAGCGAAAATCCCTCCGTCATCGAAGGGGAGGCCGGTGCGCTCACCGTGGACAGAATCACAACGCCGACCCGCATTGTCTATCGGCCGCGGGGCGGTGCGGCCGAGACGGTTTACACGGCGGCACCGTACAACAACATGACCTGCGAGGTGGCCGCTTTCCTGCGGATGGTGAGGGGAGAGATGTCCCCGTCGCCCTATCTTTCTCTCACGGAGAATACCCTGACACTGTATGACGCGGCCGTCCGTTCGGCCGGCATCTTCCGAAAATAAAAGACATAAAGCCGAAATCGGCGGCATAGGTTGTGGTGACCTATGCCGCCGATTTCGGCTTTGTTTGCAAATAAATGTGGTCGTTTTGTGACATTTTTTGTCGGGAAAGAAGGGAAAAGACTGTTTTTCGTGATGTTTTCCACCGTCGTCGGCGGATATTTTCTTGTTCGTCTCGGCGGTTTTTTTATTCTCCATCCGTGGCGGACGGCGCGCGGCACCGTCTGTGCCCTGCGCCACGGCGGCAAGCATCCCTGCCGCACATTGATGCTCGCGCTTGCCGGTACGCTCGGCGTCGGCAACATCACGGGCACGGCCTTTGCCCTCATGACGGGCGGCGCGGGTGCGCTTTTCTGGATGTGGGTGTCGGCCGTGTTCGCCATGACGCTGAAGTACGCCGAATCAGTGGCCACGCTGT
>CAKRWK010000172.1 GCA_934417455.1 uncultured Eubacteriales bacterium | reverse complement strand
GCCAGAGCGGACCGCCCCCTTCCTCGCGGAGCGCCGTCATCAGATCCCTGTCCCCGCTCGGGTCGGGTTGGACGGGCATACCGACCGGCTTGACGGCAAAGAGAAACCGACGGTCGGAAAAAGGAACGGCAATCATTCCGCCGCGGGCGGACGTTTTCCACCGACAAGTTCCGTCAGGCGGACGACCACGGGAGAAAGAATGCAGTTGAAGGCAAACTCAAACACGAAATTCAGCCCCACCATGCCGAACATAAGATACACGAAGGGCGACATGCCGAAACCGACCGCCCATTCGCTGACGGGTTCCATGAAAAAGGCAACACAACCGAGTAAGAACACGGCCGTATTGGTCACGGGACAAAGCGCGGCGGCAATCGTTACGGGAACAAAACGTTTCTTACCGGTGAAGGCGGGCACGCGGGAAAGCGCGTTATATACGATGCCCGAGACAAAACCGCAGGCAACGCCCTTCAGAAGGACGACCAGGACAGTGCCGAACGGGTTGATGGTCAGAAAAGCCGCCGCATCGCCCGACAGAAGGACGGCGGCGCCGAACACAAGGCCGAGCCATGCACCCGCCCACGGGCCGAGAAGGACGGCGCCGATGACAATGGGAAGACAGACGGTGGAAAGAGAGAACATTCCCATGGGAATACGACCGAAAAACTGGAGGACAAATACCAGTGCGGTCAGAATGGAAAGGGTTGTGAGACGACGTATACGCTCCGTCTCGGACATGTTTTTTTGTATCACGGACATAAATAAAAGCACCTCGCTTCTGAGATGCTTTTATTTTACCACATAAGGGAAGAAAAATCAATGTCTTTTTGTGAATGTGTCGTAAAATCCGGTCGATTTTACGGTTTTTCCGTCTGTCGGCAAAAACCGTCCCTTGGTGATGGCTTCCGTTTCGACGCGCACGGCACTGCCGCCCGTCAGGGCAATCATTTTTACGGCAGAGAGACTGAAATCATTGGCGTAAACGAACAGCGGCTTATCCAGCACGCCGCGCGCCAGTACTTTCAGATATGCGACGTCATACGGAATGAGGCACTTCTCTTTCAGAATGTTGACATCCACGCGCTCGCCAGACGAAAAGGCTTCGTTCAGCGTATCCACATTGATAATGATTTTCCGCCGACCGAACGTGCGGATAATCTCCCTTTCGCGGACAATCAGATGTCCCGCCATATCATCGGTCAGCAGGGCGTCTGCCCGACCGGCATCCACCGCGCATACATCACGGCCGATGTCCGCCGACACTGACGGCGCCGCATCATCATTTGCGACGTCGACCGTCTCCGTGTCCTCCCGTACCTCCTCCGGCGGTTCTTCCCGTACCTCTTTCTGCAAGTTTTCCCGCGTCTCTTCCTGTTTCTCTTTTCCCTGTTCGTCCATTTTCCCGTCGTCGGACGGCGGTAAAGCGGAAAGCGGCGTCGGCATCCACGAGGTATTCTCGACAAATATGTCGTCGGGAAGCGGAATGTCCCCCTCTTCCGTCTGCACGGAATCGGTCGGCGGCACGGGCGGTATGGCCGGCGGTACCGGAGGAAGCGGCGGAACGTCGGCCTGACGGCAAACGGCAAGGCGCAGAAGCCGTCTGCGCAGCATGCGGACGAGAAACACGGTGAGAAACAGCGAAAGCAGGATCAGCGCACCGAAAAACAGCCGACTGCGTCCGCCCGGCGAAAGACGACCGGTGTCATGCACCGTACCGGGCGTCACGACGAGAATATAATCGCCGTTGTCGCACACGGCGTACGTCTGTCCGTCGCGGAGAATTCCTGTCACGCAGAGCACGTCACCGACGACGACGTCGTCGGAAACCCGGACGGAGACGGTGGGATTTCTGTCGTCAACATAGAGGAAAACATCCTCGGCAACCACGGACAACCGCCGCGGCAAAACGGTAAAAATCAAAGAAATATCATCGGAATTTCCGCTGTTTTTCCACACATAATTGTTTTTATCGACAAGTGAGAGCGAAAGCGGATACACTCCGGCGTGAACGCCGCCGGGGTTTTTCGCGATGCGGTAAAGGGGACTTTCCGCCGGAGCGGCCAACCGATGTGTTCCGTCATAAACGGCATCCGGAATGTCCGGCAAAGAAACGACGGCGGGACGCACGACAACTGTATGGGACAAGACACCGGGATCCTCGTAATTGTTCGTATCATAGCGCAAGCGACAGGTGACGGTATAAACACCCGCGTTTTTCACGGTATTCCCGCTGTACGCCATCGGCGATACACCGGCGGGCAGACCGCGCACGGTCACGGTGTGCTCTTCCCCGTCGTATACAAACGTGTCCGCCGAAAACGCGACTCCGGACAGATCAAGTACGGCACGACGAACCGTCACGGGCGCGGTGACGGAAAAAACGCCGTGAGAGAAGGTCACGCGGCTGTCACCGAAGCGGAACGCGTCTGCCGACGGATAGGAAACGGTAACATCTTCCGGCGCGAGCGTGCGGGTGCTTTCGTCGTTGTACCGAAGCGTAACGGTATAATCCATCGGCGTCAGTCGGTCAAAGGCAGAAAAGGATGACCTTTCCATTGTAACAGACAGCGAAACGGGCAGAACCTCAAAAACGGTAAAGGCAACGCAGGCACTGTCCATATCTTTGAAATTGCGCAGACCGCGCACCGAAGCACGGGCATAGTACGTACCCGGCAATGTCGGGGACGACACGGGAACGGTGGCTGCCGCATCGGCGAAAAACGAAACGACGGGCGTACCGCGAAGAGCACCGACGCGGTACGACACGACGCGTCCCTCAAAAACGGAATCCACGGAGAGAGGCAGCGTCCATGCGTTCTCGGCCTGTCCGATACGGTAAGAGCACCGACGGTTGACGACGGTATAGTCGCTGTCCTCGGCATCCGCCGTAGCAACGTATTCACCCGCATCCACGGCACTCCCCCCGATGCGAAGGGCAGATTCAGACGACAACGCCGTAGGCAGGTGGGCATTGCCGTCATATACAAAGAAAAGCGAACTCCACGAAACCGTGATTTCCTTCGGCAAAATCCGCACGGTCGTGACAACGGCGGCGGGCACCTCGTAATTGTCCGAACCGGCGGTAAAGGTGACGGTGACGGTAACGGTGCCGTCCGACACGTGCAGCGCGCCGCAGTCAAAAGAAAACGTGGGCACGGACCCGTCCGCTCCCCGGGGGAGTGTTCCGCGAAGGACGGGATAGTGCACGGTTCCGTCATACGGCACGGTCAGCGCGGGAAATGTAACCGTCCCCATGTCATATGCCGCGCGCCGTACGGTGTAAACACACGGGAGAACTGTCGGACACTCATAGTTGACTTTATCGTAGGTGAGTGTGGCCGTGGCGGTGTATGTGCCGGCCTTTGTGGCGGTGGCATCGGCATACCCGGCAACGCCGATGCCGTCGGGAAGGCCGACAAGACGCACGGTATGCGGCGTACCGTCATAGACAAAGTCGGCAACCGACCAAGAAACGTTTTTCATATCATACACCGCGCGACGAACGGAGAAAATACACGTCGGAATATCGGGTGTGTAATTTTCGTCCAGAAGTTGCAGCGCGGCC
>CAKRWK010000171.1 GCA_934417455.1 uncultured Eubacteriales bacterium | reverse complement strand
CTTTCCGACCGTATTCTCGTGATGTACGAGGGCGAACTCGTCGGCGAACTCGACCCGAAGACGACGAGCGCAGAGGAACTCGGGCTTTACATGGCGGGTGCCAAGAGAGGAGATGTCGGGTATGACAAGTAACACAAAATCGGCAGAGCGCCGCGAAGCCGCGAAAAAGTGGTGCCTGCGCATGCTGAAAAAAGACGGCGTGCAGACGCTTCTGGCCTCTCTCGCCTGCATTATCCTCGGCCTTCTCATCGGATTTATTTTTCTTCTCATTATTAACCCCGCAGGGGCGTGGGACGGTATCACCACCGTCATCAAAGGCTTCTTCAACGGTCTGCGTCCGCCAAAGCGGATGAAAGAACTCGGCAATACGCTGGTCTATGCGGCGCCGATGGCGCTTTGCGCGCTGTCTATCTTATTCTGCTACAAAGTCGGCCTTTTCAATATCGGCGCGGCAGGGCAGTATGTCGTCGGTGCGGGCATGGCGCTGTATGCCGCCATCGGTTGGGGACTGCCGTGGCCGATTTGCACGCTTCTTGCCATGCTCGGCGGTGCGGCTGTGGCCGCCGTCAGCGGTGTTCTGAAAGCCTATTGCAACGTCAATGAGGTTATTTCCGGCATCATGCTCAACTGGATTTCCCTCTATTCCATCAACGCGCTCATGATAAAAATCAAAACGCCGAGCACCTCGGAGACCTACACGTTGATGCAGAAAAATCCGTCGGCTCTCCTTCCGAAACTCGGACTTGGGAAACTGTTCAACGACAACGAATATGTCAGCATCGGTATTTTCCTTGCCGTATTCGCGGCTGTGGCCGTTTGGGTCATCATGGAAAAGACGAAATTCGGCTATGAACTGAAAGCCACCGGTTTCAACAAACATGCGGCCAGATACGCCGGCATGCAGGAAAAGAAAAACATCGTTTTGTCCCTGGCCATTGGCGGCGCGCTCGCCGGTCTCGGCGCGGCAACGCTGTTCCTCTCCGGAATCAGCAACTGGGAAACCACGCAGACGTCCGTACCTGCCATGGGCTTCAACGGCATCGCGGCGGCCTTCCTCGGCGGTCTGAATCCGTTCGGTGTTCTGCTGTCCGCCTTCTTCCTCCAGCATATTACCTACGGCGGTTCCCTCGTGGATAAAACCATGTACTGCGCACAGATTTCCGACTTCATCGCCGCCATCATCATTTACCTGTGCGGTTTCGTTCTTTTCTTCAAACTCCTTCTGTCCCGCCTTGTCGCGAAAAAAGAAGACCGGGAGAAAAAGGTCCGTTCTGCATCATCCGAAACGACAGAGGACGCCTGACGGCGCGACGGCCGCCCGAGGGGCGGTGGCCGTCCGGAATATTGCCCTAAATCCGAAAAAAGGAAGAGAAGGGAAGACGGTGAAAAACCGCGAATGCCTTCTCTAAGGATAAAAATATGACACTGCTTGTACAGTATACTTTGCTTTTTTCGTCCATTCTGATTCTTGTTGCCCTTGGCGGGTGTTTTTCCGAACATTCCGGCGTTATCAACCTCGGACTTGAAGGCACCATGGTCATGGGGGCGCTCGGCGGTGCGTTGATGCTTCGTGTTTTTGAGAAAAACGCACCGGACGCGAACGGGTTCCTTGTCGTCGTAACGGCGCTTCTTGCCGCCGTTCTCGTCGGTGTTCTGTTTTCGCTTCTGCTCGCCGTTGCCAGCGTGTCCTTCAAGGCTGACCAGACCCTTGTCGGTACGGCGATGAACATGCTCGGTACCGCGCTTGCCACCGTTATTGTCAAGGCCATCAACACGGCGGAGAGCAAGGATAACGTTTCCTCCACCGTAGAATACATCCGCACATCCAAAAACTTCTGGGTGCAGATAGGCGGTTTCCGTTTCAACTGGATGATTCTCGTGACAGTGTTTGTGCTTGTCGCCGCTTACGTTGTCCTTTACAAGACCCGTTTCGGTCTGCATTTGCTTTCCTGCGGCGAAAATCCGCAGGCGGCGGATAGCGTCGGAATCAATGTCTACCGTGTCCGCTATGCCGGCGTTATGATTTCCGGCGCGCTCGGCGGCCTCGGCGGCATTACGTACATCATCGTCGGAGCACAGCAATGGCAGTTTGAATACGGCGTGGCCGGTTTCGGTTTCCTCGCGCTGGCCGTCATGATTTTCGGTCAGTGGAAGCCGACGCGGATTGCCCTGGCGGCATTGCTGTTCGGCCTGTTCCGCGCGCTGTCCAACGTCTACACCGGTATTGACTTCCTTAAAGCGCTGAATCTGCCCGGTGCACTCTATAACATGATGCCGTATATCGTTTCCCTGATTGTTCTTGCCTGCACGTCCCGCAAATCCCGCGCGCCCAAAGCGGAAGGCATTCCGTACGACAAAGGCGCCCGTTAAAAAGGGGAAAAACGCATGCGAATGTACGATATTATCACGAAAAAACGGGAAGGGGGCGCCCTTTCCGAGGAGGAGATTTCCTTCTTTGTCCGCGGTTATGTGGCGGGAGACATTCCCGATTATCAGGCGTCGGCTCTTCTGATGGCCATATGCTGTCGCGGCATGACACCGGACGAAACCGTGGCTCTCACCTGCTGCATGACGGCCTCGGGCGACACTGTTGACCTGTCTGCCTTCGGGGAGCGAACGGTGGATAAGCACAGCACGGGCGGCGTGGGCGACAAGACCACCATGATTATTGCCCCGGTGGCCGCCACGCTCGGCGCCACCATCGCCAAAATCTCCGGCCGAGGACTCGGGCACACGGGCGGCACGCTCGACAAACTCGAATCCATTGAAGGCCTGCGCACGGACATTTCTCCCGAACAGTTCAGAAAGCAGGTGGAGGCCATCGGCATCGCCGTTGTCGGACAGAGCGGAAATCTCGTTCCGGCCGACAAAAAACTGTATGCCCTGCGCGACAGTACGGCCACGGTGGACAGCCTGCCGCTCATCGCCTCGAGCATCATGTGCAAAAAACTTGCCTCCGGCGCCAAGTCCATTGTTCTTGACGTCAAGACGGGCGACGGCGCGTTTATGAAAACGCCCGAGGATGCTACGGCACTGGCGCGGATGATGATGGATATAGGTGCGGCGGCCGGTCGCCGCATGAGCGCCCTGATTACCGATATGAACCTGCCGCTCGGCTGTGCCGTCGGCAATATCCTTGAAGTCGAAGAGGCGCTGGCCGTCCTGCGCGGCGATATAAATTCCGGCCATCTTTACGATGTCTGCGTGCGCCTTGCGGCGCACATGGTGTCGCTTTCCACGGGACGCACACCGGATGTGGCCGAGGCTGATGTGCGGCGCGTGCTTGCCGGCGGAGAAGCGCTCGAAACCTTCGCACGCATGGTCAAGTGGCAGGGCGGACGGACGGATGTCCTCTATGCACCCGGGAAATTTCCGCGTGCCAAGGCGTCCTTTGACGTCGTGGCCGACCGCGCCGGGTATATTCATGACCTGCATGCCCTCGCCGTCGGTGAATCCTGCGTTTTGCTCGGTGCGGGCAGAGAGAAGAAAACCGATGTCATCGACCCGACGGCCGGTATCATTCTCCACAGGACGCGTGGCGACAAAGTCGACGGCGGCGAGCCGATTGC
>CAKRWK010000170.1 GCA_934417455.1 uncultured Eubacteriales bacterium | reverse complement strand
CTTCCTCCTATCACTCTTCGACGGTAACACCCATGCTGCGGGCGGTACCGGCAACCATGCTCATAGCGGCTTCGACGGAAGCGGCGTTGAGGTCGGGCATTTTGGTTTCGGCAATTTTGCGAAGCTGCTCTTTGGAGAGCTGGGCAACCTTGACGCTGTTGGGTTTCGCAGAGGCGGATTCAATGCCGCAGGCCTTCTTGATAAGAACGGCTGCAGGGGGAGTTTTGGTAATAAAGGTGAAGGAACGGTCGGCATACACCGTGATGATAACGGGAATGATAAGACCGATGTCGTTCTTCGTTCTCTCGTTGAATTCCTTCGTGAAGTTGGGGATGGATACACCGTACTGACCGAGGGCGGGACCTACGGGCGGCTGGGGAGTAGCTTTTCCGGCGGGAAGCTGTAATTTAATGTAACCGGTAATTTTCTTTGCCATAATTTACACCTCCGAATGTGGTAATGAAATCGGGAGAACTCAAAAATTTTTCTCCCTCCCACGAATGCATGGCGAAAGCGGTAAAGGGAAGCCCTTTACTCTGCGAGACGGACATCCTTGGTTTCCACCATAATGGGAATGTCGCGCCGTTCGGTCGAAGCAAGAACAACGAGTTGCTTCTTGTCTTCGCTGATTTCCTGAAGCGTGCCCGAATATCCGGCAAAGATACCCGTGACAACTTCGACTTTGTCACCGACGTTGAGGCCGATGTCGTCCGAATGGACTTCCACACTGAATTTCTCGACTTCTTCTTCGGTAAGCGGCGTGGGTTCGGAGCCGGGACCCACAAAGCCCGTGACGCCGGTGATGTTACGCACAACGTGCCAACTCTCATCCGTCATCGTCATCTTGACAAACACGTAACTCGGAAAAATCTTCGTTTCGATGATTTTTTCTTCGCCTTTGTCATTGGTCTCCGTCGTGGTTTCCACGGGAACCTTCACATCATAAATCAAATGACCGAGTCCGCGGTTTTCCACGATTTTTTCAATGTTGTCTTTAACCTTGTTTTCGTATCCTGTATAAGTGTGAGCAACGTACCATCTGGGACCGAGATTTTTTTCGTTAATATTACTCATACAAAATTCCTCTTAACCTATCAAACCTGCAATCGTGTTGATGAGCCAAGAGAAGCCACTGTCCACAAGGGCCAGCGCCACAGCCGTTATGCCAACGGCGACAAAAACAAGAACCGAGCTTTTTACCAGTTCGTTTTTCGGGGTCCAACGAACTGTTTTCATTTCGTGATAGGTATCTTTGCACAGTTTCTTGATTCTTTTCCAAAGACGGACAAAGAAATTCTCCTTTTTATCCTCTTTGACCTTTTTTCCCGTTTTGGCGGGAGCGTCGGCAACCGGTTCCGTCGTGCCTTCCGCAACCGTTTCGGTTGTTTCGACCACGGCCACTTCTTCGGTCACTGCCTCTTCCGCGGGAAGATTCTTTTTTTCTTCAGCCATTGTACAATCCTCTCCGAAATTACTTGGTTTCTTTGTGCAAGGTGTGCTTGCGGCAGAAACGGCAGTACTTCTTAAACTCAAGTCTGTCGGGATCGTTCTTCTTGTTTTTCTCTGTGTCATAATTCCGTTGCTTGCACTCGGTGCAGGCCAATGTAATTTTGACTCTCATATCGGCACCTCCTAATAGAATTCAGGCTTACGCCCGTTGAATACCTCCCTCGCAAAGACCCATGCATGTCCGGTCCCCAAAAAGGCACGCAAAAAAAGCGCCTCTAAGCGAGGTAAGACCATTATAGCATAAGTGTCGTCGTTTGTCAATAACTTCCGCAAAATATTTTATATATGCTTGGAGGAATTTTTTTTTCGTTCCGTGCGAAAACCCAGAATTTCTGAAGACGGAAAGACAGAACGGAAAGAAACAGGTCGAATACGGCTTTGACTGCCGTCAGAAGTGCTACCTCTTTAATAAATGTTCCCGCGGTCAACGTGAAGCCGTAGGATAAAAGAAGACGGCCGCCCCACAGCACATAGTACCTTTTCCATGCGTTTCTGACTGTCCTGCCAAACACATACCTGCCGTTTAGAAAAAGATTGACGGCGGAGGAAAGAAGCCGCGCACCGACCGTAGAAATGAGAAGTCCGAACGAGGAATCCGGGTGGGGAATGAAAACGGAAAGAAAGTAAAAAGCGGAAATATCGACAAAAGCGGACAGTGACGCACAGAGAATGAACGGGCCGACGGCGCGGAGAAATACGGAAAGAATGCGAAAAGAATCCGCGACAGGGGAAAAGTGACTTAATTTTTGCTTCGTTCCCTCGGGGCTCCTGTATGTTGTTTCGATATGCACTTCCGCGATGGGGATTTCCGATTCGCGGCACCGGATAAGAACTTCTGTTTCATAATCGAAACCGTCACCTGTAGCCCGCAGGAGAAGCGGAAGAAGGGTTCCGTCAAACGCGCGAAGCCCCGTTTGTGTGTCGTTGAGTTTGTGACCGAACAGAAAGCGGAAGAGACGGGACATGGCGCGATTGCCGAAGCGGGAACGCCGCGGAACGCAGGAAAGAGAAAAATCCCGTGTACCGAGCACCAACGTACCCGGTGCTTGCGCGGCGGCTGCGGCCACCCGTACAATATCCTTAACGGCATGTTGCCCGTCGCAATCTGCCGTAATATAAACCACGTTATTCGATTTATGATAGCGCGTTATCCATCGGAATGCTGTTTTCAAAGCATATCCCTTTCCGTGATTTTCCGAAAGTGTCAGAACCGTACAACCGGACACGGCACGCAGTTTTTCAAAAATACTGTCATAGAAAGGACCGCTGCCGTCGTTTACGACAAGCACACGGCAACCGTACTGACGACAAAGTTCGTCCGCAAGTGAAACCAAGGAGACCGGCGGTTCATATGCAGGAATGATGACAACGGAAGAAGTCAAAATATCCAACTCCTTTTTTCCCATTTTCGGAAAAAAGACGTCGTTTTAGTCTCTCCTGCCCGATATTTTTGAAAATCTTTCGTAGAACACCTTGCAACTTTTCCGAATATCTGCTAAAATAACCGGAGAGCAAAATAAAAACAAAGAGGTTTACCATGCATATTGTGATTCTTGACCGTGCCGCTATGGGACATGACCTGAATTTTGACTGTCTCTTCGCCTTCGGCGAGGTGACGTCATACGACAGCACATGCCCGGACGAGGCATCCGCTCGCATAGCAGATGCGGAAGTGGTCGTACTGAACAAGGTTCGGTTGACGGAGGGCATACTGAAAGCGGCGCCGCGTCTGCGCCTCATCTGCGTTTTTGCCACCGGGTACGATAACATCGATATGACTGCCGCGAAAAGATACGGAAAAGCGGTATGCAACGTACCGGCGTATTCCACGGAGAGCGTCGTGCTTTTTACCGTCGGAACCGCGCTGTCTTTATTTGCCATGCTGCCCGCTTTCTCCGCATATGTCAGAAGCGGGGCTTATACGGAAAGCGGATGTCCCAACTGTCTGTCACCCGTGTACCGCGAAGTGGCGGGAAAAGTATGGGGGATTATCGGGGGCGGACACATCGGAACACGTGTCGGCGAAGTTGCGGCGTCGCTCGGCGCCCGTGTTCTCATATATCAGCGTCATCCGCATCCGAAGTTTCCGACGGTGGAACTCGATACACTTTGTCGG
>CAKRWK010000169.1 GCA_934417455.1 uncultured Eubacteriales bacterium | reverse complement strand
CTTCTCGTTGGTGTGCATTTCAAAGTACACCTCGGTGAAGCAGTCGTTCTTCAGATCGCCGGGCACGGTGACGGCGGAGACGCATTCTCCGTCGAGATAATAGACAATGGTGTAGGTGTCGTTCTCACGCACGCCGTCATCGCCGCTCTGCGCGCCGAAATCGACAACGATTTCGAGACGGCGCCATGTGCCGCTCTCATAGGTGCCGAGGGTATTCCCTTTCGCGTCGGCGATGACACCGCTTGTGAGCGTTGCGGCGGCAAAACCTTTATCGCCGTCTGTCCACGAGCCCTTGTTGTTGGTCAGCCAGATTCTGGTGGGGAGGTTGGCGGGACCGGCTTCGGGGGCGGTAAAGGAGATGGCGACGACCGCTCTCGACGGAAGCGCGTTGGAATTGTAATTCAGATAGTAGAACTGTACCTGGGCGGCGGTGGCATCGCTTGTTTCGGCGGTGCGGATGATGGAATGGTATTTATCATCACCGTCGCCGAGGACGTCGGTTTTGTTCGTACCGTTATTGTAGTCCTTGGACGCGTTGCCGCCGATGGTAATGGGGTCATTGTTGCCCGCATATTTCACCTGATAGGCAGCGTGCATATCGCAACCGTCGTTGGAACAGGCAACGGCCACGGCGGTGCCGTTCACGGTGAAGGTCAGTTTATGCTGGGCTTTCGGGACGGTGACGTCGCTGAGAACCTTGCCGCAATCGGCGCAGGTCAGGGTGCGTTTGCCTTCCGTCGTGCAGGTGGCGGGGGTAACATTCGATTCCGTGAAGTCGTGTTCGGTTCTCTTCAGGATTTCGGTGATTTCCGCTTCGCAAACAGAGCATTTATATTCTCTCTTGCCTTCGGCGTTACACTTCGCTTTGACGTGCTTATCCGAAATTTCTTCGAGGCTGTGCGCGGTGTAGTCCACTTTTTCATGGCAGAGCGTGCATTCGTACCAATGGCCTTCGTCGTCATGCGACAGCGTTTCGGCCGGGACGTGTTTCACAGGCAGTACTTCGGTTTTGATCTCTCCGCAGACGGAGCAGGTATATTTCTTCTCGCCCGTTTCCGTGCAGTTCGGGGTCTTGGTGACTTCCCCGTCGTTCCACTGATGCTCTTTGTAATCGGCCTTTTCGCCGCATTCGGAGCAGATGTGCCAGTGACCGTTTTCGTCATGGAGAAGGTCGCCCGTCGGGTTGTGCGAACCCGTCGCGGGGATGGCTTCCGTCCTGGTTTCGCCGCAGTCCGCGCAGGTATAGGTCTTCACGCCGTCTTTGCAGGATGCGGGCGTGGTGACCGTGCCGTCGCCCCACGCATGCTCGTGGAGAACGCCGTCCGTTACAGCGGGTGTACCGAGGTAGAAATAAACGTCGTCAATGTACACGCCGGCGCCTTTGGTCGAGGTGTTGATGGTATAGTAGTCGACCCTGGACGCCGTTTTCCATGCCTCGCCCATCGTGCCGTTGCCGACAAAAACGCCATCCACATAAATCTTCATTTCGCCGTTCATGTAAAGGTAAACAATTTCGTACCACGTATCGGTCACAGCCGTTATACCCGTCGCGCAACCGCCGGCATTGATTTCGTCGTTCGTGCCGAGCGAAATGCCGCGCAGGGTACCCCATTTACCGCCGATTTTGGCGTCGACAGCGATATTTCCACGGATGATTTCCCCATCCTTTGTATGAATGGGCATGATTCTGATATGAAGGGCAAAGTTATCGGAGGTAAGATAGTCGCTCGGCGTGACGGTGATGTATGTATTGGTGCTGTCGCTGTCATGGACAAAGTAACCGTATTTATAGTCGTTTTCATCGGCATATACGATACTTCCCGCGGTGTTTTTGTTACTCGTGTAATGGTCTCCCGCACTGTATTTCTCGAAGTCGAGACCGTAGATGGAGGAATACACCACAAGGTCGGCATGGCAGGACGAGCAGGAGGCTTTCAGACTGCCGCTTGCGCGGTCAAAAACATAACCGACGGTGTGCGGAACGAGAGAAAGGACAGCCTGCGTCGTTTTCAGTCCGCATTTGCAGGAAACCTCCCGCGTACCGGCGGCGCAGGAGTCTTTGGAAAGACCCGTTACGGGACCGGCCGTAAAGGTATGTTCTTCCGATTCAACCGGAAGGTGACAGACGGTGCAGGCGTAGTAGTGCGCGTTCTTATCATAAGAGAGCTCGTCGCTCTTCGTATGTTCGCCGGATTTCGCCACCGGCTCGGAATAAGAGAGGCCGCAAACGCAGACAAAGACGTTTTCGCCGTCGTAACCGCAGTTGGCCGGCGTGCTCTTTTCGGCATCCAGCAGGTATTCGTGGTTGCCGCGATCGGAGATTTCCTTACAGCCCGACCGTTTACAGGCGTGCCAGTGCTGAGCGCTGTTGTCGCTCCACTTGGTGTCAAAATCGTGGCCGAGAGCAGGAGTCTCCTCGGTTTTGGTTGCTTCACAGAAAAGACAGGTTTTCAGGACGGTACCCGGTTCCGTGCAAGTAGCCTCTTTATCTGTCCTGCCGCGGCTCCACTGATGTTCGCAGGTTTTCTGCGGGTCGTCCGGAGTGTCGGGCGTTTCGTTTTTTCCGCAGGAGACAAGGATAAAGCAAAGGAGAACGGAAAGGATAAAAACAAGCCCGAAGGTGAGTAATTTCTTCATAGCGAAGGATTCCTTTCTGCCACAGTCATTGATTGATGAATTTCTTGCGCGCGTGGCGGTGCGCTTTCCTATAGGGTTCACGTTCCCTATCATTTATTATTTTACCATGAATTTCGAACAAAAAGCAACCCACCGGGGGAAAGTTTCGCATTTTCGTGAAAAGCAACAAAAAAGTGGCGGAAAAACCGTCTTTTTGCACCAAAACCAAGCGGTTTTATTGTGCAGATTGCACAAAAACAAAAAAAGTCTCCAACACCGAAACAGGGACAGAACCTATACCGGCAGTGGAGATTTTTTCGGTTAATCGGGAAAGTGCGCGGCGAGTTTTTCGGCGGACAGGCCGACAAAATCATAAAGGTCGCAGGGGACGTCCGGCACGGCAAAATCGTCGAGAGCGACGACCTCGGCCGTGCATCCGGCGGGAAGGCTGCCCGTATCCGCCAGACGGGCGACGACGGCTTCGCCGAGGCCGCCGCGGCGAATACCTTCCTCGGCAAAGAGGAGATGACTTCTCTGTGTGAGAAGCGGGGCGATTTTTCCGGCGATTTCGTCCGCCGGCGTGAGAATTTCGAGCAGGACAATACCGACGGGGCGACCACGACTGCGGAGAATGTCCGCCGCGTCCATCACGCGGGAGATTTCCGTGCCGTAGGTGACAAAGAGGTTATCGGGGGGCGTACCGTCGAAGTCGGTGCGGAACCCGTAGGCGGAATAGTCGCCGTCCGGGTAGAAGGCGGAGACGACCCGCGGGTCTTCCCCGGCGTCCGCATAGCGGAGAGCAACGGGAGACGTCGCCTCCGTCATATCGGAAAATGCGGCACGCAGCGAGCCGAAGGTGACGGGTGCGAGGACGCGCACGCCGGGCGCGGAAGAAAGGAAAGCGACGTCAAATATACCGTGGTGGGTGGCGCCGTCGGACACGGCAAGGCCGGCACGGTCGACAATCATGCGCACGGGAAGGTTCGGCAGGGCGAGGTCAGGCAGGATATTGTCATAGGCGCGCTGGAG
>CAKRWK010000168.1 GCA_934417455.1 uncultured Eubacteriales bacterium | reverse complement strand
GCGGGATGGAGCCTGTCCGCTGGCTCATTGACGCCGTGTCCGACCTGGTTACCACGCAGGTGAACATCGAGCGCGTCACGAACCTTCTTGCCGAAACGCCGGATGTGAAAGACCGTCCCGACGTCGTGAAAAAGTATGGGGATTCCTTCCTGCCGAAACGTGAAAACTGGGAAGAAATGCACGGCGATATTGAGTTTCGCGATGTTACATTCCATTATCCCGACGGGGAAGAAGTGGTGCTTGAACACTTCAACCTTAAAATTCCGTTCGGAGAAACGCTGGCCATTGTCGGTGAGACAGGCGCGGGAAAGTCCACGCTTGTCAACCTGCTTTGCCGTTTCTATGAACCGACGGAGGGGCAGGTGCTGATTGACGGTCGCGATGTTCGCGAACGTTCGCAACTGTGGCTCCATTCGTCCATCGGTTACGTCCTGCAAACGCCGCACCTTTTCTCCGGCACTGTCAGGGAAAATCTCCTGTACGGTAATCCCGACGCGACGGAAGAGGACATCGCCCGCGCGCTCCGGTTGGTATCTGCGGATGAAGTCGTTGCCCGGCTGGAACACGGTCTGGATACGGACGTCGGAGAGGGCGGCGACCTTCTCTCCACCGGCGAGAAACAACTCATTTCTTTTGCCCGCGCTGTCCTTGCCGACCCGAAAATTCTGATTCTCGATGAGGCCACCGCCTCGGTCGATACATTGACCGAACAGAAAATTCAGTCGGCCATCGGGCAGGTAACAAAGGGAAGAACGTCCGTCATTATTGCGCACCGCCTGTCAACGGTGCGCGACGCCGATATGATTCTCGTCGTCCGCGACGGAAAAATTGTGGAGAGCGGCCGTCATGCCGAACTTATCGGAGCGCACGGCTACTATTATTCGCTCTATACCCGTCAGTACGAGGATGAAGCCACCGGCGCCATTCTCGGTGAACAATAACAAAAGAGGCGGTTCCGGATTTTTGTCCGGGACTGCCTCTTTCCCGCGTACCCCCCCGAGGGCGAAAATTCGCCCTCGGGGGATTTGGCTTATTTGATTGAATCGACCGGGCGCCCGGAAAAATATTTTTCTGTAAAAGCGCAGTTTTCCTTTGTCGCCGCAATGTGGATGGCAACGCCTTCACTGCGGTTTACCCCGCATTTGGCCGTCGTTTCGCGCGGATTTTTTGTGAGAAAGAAAATCCACTCCGAGCGACGTATCGACGCGCCGATCAATGATAATTCGTTTCCGTCCACATCCTGCTTCATATAACCGGTGATTTCCGACCACGGCTTTGTGACAATAACCTGCGACGAGCGTCGTATGGTTATGCCGTTTTCCGAAAATTCGGCGACTTCCGCGCGTCCCTCTTTGATACGCGAAACAAGATAGAAAAAGAGAAAGAGGGAAGCAAAGGACACCGTAAAAAACATCTTTCCGGCGGAGTACAAGGCAATCCATAGACAAAAGACGAAAAGAACAAAGAAAACGAGTGCCAAGACTTTCTGAAAAAGCAGAATTTCGCGCGATTGTGTGGCTACCTTAAAAGAACATTCTTTACTTCCGCGAAAGTTTTCCGGTAAACGTGTGATCTCCGGGTAATCTTTTGCTTCTGTTTTTATGATTTTGCCGCGCTTGTTTTTTCGGGGCTTGATTTGCGGCATGTAAAGAGCCATACACGTTCTTATGATTTCTTCGTTCTTTTTTGAGTCGAAAATCAGGCAATACGCCCCTCGGAAACGGTTGACCGCACCGGTCGGTGCATCTTTTCTTGCCGCCGCTGTCCGGAGAACCAACCAAAAGTCGTCTCCGCCGTTCAGAAACACCTTCAATCGCTCCCGTTTGACGCTGACGATGTCTTCCCATGTGTGCGTTTGCACGGTGAACCAAAGAAACTTAACGGTAATTCCTTTCTCCGACAGTACGGCATATTCAAGCGTACGGAAGAGATACAACCAAGGGGCCAGCGACAGGACGGGAAAAAAGACGAAATGGACGGCGATTTCCCATGCGGCCATGGCCGTGATGTCATTCGTATAGAAAGAGAAGGCAAGCGAAATAGTCACACTCAGCCAAACGACAACACCGATGACGGGAAGGATAAGTTTTTCCCGCGGTTGCGTCAGAATCGTATGACACCCGTGTGAAATGTTTTTCCTTTTCACCGCCCACTCTCCTTTTCTGCCTTGCTTTATTTTTTTGTTTTTCAAAGAAAACATCTTCGTCTGCGCATTGTACGGCAAATCCGTGCGCTTTTTACACGCTGAGATTTGCCATGTTGTCTTGTATAAAATCCGCGTAATTCTGCAGTTGCTCGGTGCACGATTCGGCATGTTCGGTTATCGTTTTTCGGAGATTTTCCAAACTTTCTTCACCGAGCAGGCAACAAGTCAGTATGTTTTCCCGTTTTCCGTTGCGGGAGATAACAACATTTGCCCGATAGTCCCCGGCGGTACAAAGACAACGTGTCACTTCAATGGATATGTTGCCTTTGCTGAAGTAAATTTCCGTATCACCGTTTCGTTCAGTTTTGCGGACCTTGTACTTCGCTTTTCTGAGAAAATCGAATTTTTCAATAATATATTTTACATTCATAAGTATTCACGCGTCGGGCATTTGTTTCTTCTGTATATCGCAAAAAGCGCGGTGCACGAGACCGGCTTTTCTTCTTTGTTCTTCCCAAAACGGGTGGCAAAGCAGTGCGTCCAGTGTCCATACGCTGTTGTCTTTCGAAACAGGTTCCTCCATTTGCTCCCGAAATGCTTCGTCAATTTCTCTGTAAAGGGAAACGGTGGTTTCTTCTATGTACCCGTCTTTTTTCAAGAACTCCAATTGTTCTTTTTCTGCCGGGAAATTCCAGTCATAGGATAACGTGTATGTGCCGGTATCTCCGAGAGGTTTTAGCCTTTCATGCTGCGCTTCGGCAGATTGCGCCAACGCCGCCGCGCATTCTGTAAGGTATTTGATGTTCCTTGTCAAAATCGAAATATCGTCTTGCTCTTTTCCGAATCTTTTGAAATTTCGCCTTCGGAACGTTTCGTAGTCCCGCCCTACCATGACGGACAATGTGCCGCGCACATGATTATAGTATCGCTTATAATGCCTGACACAGAGATAAACCTGTCCGATAAATTGTTCTATCGGTTCTTCCCGGAAAATAAAATCGGTTTTCAATATTCTGTAATGAAGGTCGGGTTTAGCCGCATGAACGCAGAGAAGCAATCGGTACAATGATTCACATGCGTCGAAAAAATTGACAAAACAAACTTCAACATACCAGAACCCGGTTGTGGCTTGCGGAGATTCCGCTTTTACATTCGCTTCGGAAATATTGTGGATGAACAGTATTTTTTCAAATGAGTAGTAATCCCCGCATTTTTTGACGGGGGAGAGAATACCCCTGTTTTTGCGCAGGATTTCTGCTTTTTCCGAATCCGTCAATAAAATATCCACGTAAAAACCGTCCAACATGTCTGTTCACCTCATTGTGTCATTCTGACCCATGAGGGCTTTTTTCTGCCGGCCTGTCCCGAATGCTTGATATTCAGGCACACTCAAAATCGCCAAGGGTTTGTCTTTTGTTACCGGTGATTTTGGTGATTTTCATTCTGTCGAAGGCTACCGATGGGTCGCCAATGAAATTATCTGTTTCGCTTGGCTCGTAGTATAC
>CAKRWK010000167.1 GCA_934417455.1 uncultured Eubacteriales bacterium | reverse complement strand
ACGGATATAGTCTGCTCGTCGGTCAATGTCGGCAGCACAAAAGCCGGCATAGATATGGATGCGGTGCGCATAATGGGCGAAAGGATCAAGGAGACTGCGGATCTTACAAAGGATTCCGACGGGTTCGGCTGCGCGAAGCTTGTTGTATTCTGCAATGCCGTAGAGGACAACCCGTTTATGGCGGGAGCTTTCCTCGGAGTGGGCGAGCCTGAGTGTGTAATTAATGTCGGGGTCAGTGGCCCCGGAGTGGTAAAACACGCCCTTGAAAGAGTAAAAGGCAAAGATTTTGAGACTGTGTCAGAGACTATAAAGAAGACTGCATTTAAGATTACAAGAATGGGTCAGCTTGTGGCAAAAGAGGCGTCGGCACGCCTTAATGTGCCTTTCGGCATCGTGGATCTGTCGCTTGCGCCAACACCGGCGGTGGGTGACAGCGTGGCTTATATTCTCGAAGAAATGGGACTTGAGAAGTGCGGAACTCACGGTACGACCGCTGCGCTTGCCTTGCTGAATGACGCCGTGAAAAAAGGCGGCATTATGGCATCTTCCCGCGTCGGGGGTCTGTCTGGTGCCTTTATTCCCGTGAGCGAGGACGAGGGCATGATTGCCGCAGCCTCTTCCGGACACCTCACGCTGTCGAAACTGGAAGCCATGACGGCAGTGTGCAGTGTCGGTATCGACATGGTCGCCGTTCCGGGCGATACCTCGGCCGCCACAATCAGCGCCATGATTGCCGACGAGGCCGCCATCGGTATGGTCAATAACAAAACCACGGCCGTCCGCGTCATCCCCGTGCCCGGAAAAGGCGTCGGAGAAACCGTGGATTTCGGCGGGCTGCTCGGCTCCGCCCCCATTATGCCGACGAGTCCCGGCTCGGCCGAGGTGTTTATCGGACGCGGCGGAAAGATTCCCGCGCCCATTCACGGAAATAAAAACTGAAAAGAGGGACGTCATGAAAAAAGCGATTCGTCCGATTGTCCTCGCATTTTGTCTGGTTCTTTGCTTGTTTGCGCTTTCCTCCTGCATCGACATATCCACAACGCCGTCGGAAGTTTCTTTCTATCTGAACGGAGAACTGCTCGAAACCGTCGCGCCCGACGCGTCCGGTCAAGTTGTCGCTCCCACCGTAACGGCGGAGGCGGGGTATCGTGTCGAAGGTTGGTTTTCCGATGCGGCCTGTACGAAAAAGTATACCGGCGGACGTACCGCCTATGCGCGTACCATTGCACTGACGTACAAGCTGACCTATGCACTGGACGGCGGAAAAACGAACAATCCCCTGACTTTCACGGTGGAAACCGATACGTTTGTCCTCCGTGCGCCGACAAAGGAAGGTTATACGTTTACCGGTTGGCTGACGGCGGAGAGCGAAACACCCGCTTTGGACTACATCGTGCCGAAAGGAACCATCGGCGATATTTCTCTCCGTGCCACATGGTCGCCGACCGTCTATCGCATCACCTATGACCTTGACGGCGGTACGGGGGACAACCCGGACACTTATACTGTTGAGAGCGATACATTTTCTCTCTCCCATCCGAAAAAGACGGGCTATCTTTTTTACGGTTGGGAAATCGGAGGAAACATCACAAAAGAGTACACCGTTGAAAAGGGAAGTACCGGCGACATTACGGCGCGCGCCGTGTGGTACACCGGTGAGGCTGTGTTTTCCTACACGTCGGAACCCTCCGGTATTTTGCTCTCGTCCGACACGCAAGCCGGCGGTGTGAAAAGCGGCACAAATGTTACCGTCAGTGCCCCGGTGTACAGTGACGGTTATGTGTTTGTCGGTTGGACGTGCGGCGGACGTCGGTTCTCCGAGTCTCCTTCCGTTACTTTCCGTATGGGCGACAGTCATATGTCTCTGACGGCCGTTTACGAACGGCGTGAGGTTTCCGCTTACGATAAAGCGACGGGTAAAGCCCTTGTGCTCAAAACGTCGCATGCCTCTGTTCCCACGGCAGTTTACGGCGGCAATGCGCGTATTTTGTCCGATGCGACGTATGCGTCGGGGAGCGCCACGCTGTCGGCAGATTACCTGTCTGCTCTCCCGCTCGGCGAATACCGTTATTACGTTGCCGATGCCGACGGCGGCGCGTGGTTCTTCGTCTGTGTGACGGACAGCCGGAAAGGTGCGACTGACCTTCGCATCAATTACGATACAAATGCGTTTCCGAACGCGGCCGTGACCTTCACCTGTACCTGCGGTACGGGGCATACGTATTCTTTGGACGGCGGCGCCGAAATCCCTTGTGAGAGCGGCGATGTTCTGACGGGTTATAACAAAGCGGCGTCGCATACGCTGACGCTGATTTGCGGAAACGGCAGTCGAAAGACAACTTCCCGTGACGGGTACGACGTCCGCGCCGAGAAAATGTACACATCGTCTTTTACCTACGGCGGCCGTACGTATGATTACGTCATGGAATCCGAGGACGAATATGTGGCTTTCATTGCTTACGTCATCCTTGTGCGCGGTGTGGAAGATTATACCGGGAACATGGCGGCCTCGCTTTCCTATAACTTCTGGGTAGAAGGAGACTTGCTTTCTTCCTTTACCGATGAGACCGCTTACAAAAATCTGACGTTCCTTGCCTTTCACAAGCAAAGTTTTCCGATGGGACCGAGCATGCAGTCGTCGTACAGTCCTGCCGTTCCCGAAGCGCGCACGGTGAAAATCACTTATTCGAACGGCTTGAACAGCCGCGTCAGCAAGCAGGAAAAGAGTGTCGCGACCGCGGCAGTCGGTCGCATTCCCGTCTCGGACAGAGGCGCGGATTTCACGGATTTCCCCATTGAACAGTATCCGGAACTGACGGTGCGGACGTTGTACGAACTGGAAACTTTGCCGAACGGATATCGTCCCGTTTTTGCCGACGACGCCAAAGACGCGTCGGATGTATATGCGGTGGCAAAAAACATTTTGCGCACAATTATTGGCACTTCCATGAACGATTACCAAAAAGTTGAAGCCATTTATCTGTGGCTCGGCACGTATATCACTTATGATAAAGTTGCTTTTTCGGCCGGAACGGAAGCATCTTCCTATCGTGCGTTCACCGTGTACGGTGCTTTGGTTGACCGTCTCGCCGTATGTGACGGTTTTGCCAGCGCCTTCCGCCTGCTCTGTCAGATAGAGGGCATCGAGTGCGAGGAATACATCGGTCGCAGTGACCCCGGCAACGCGGCAAGCGGCCACGCATGGAATAAATATCGTATCGGCGGCGCCGTATATGCCGCTGATGCTACATGGGGACGTGTCGGTGAAGGTGACAGCATAAATGTCACGCTGTACTATTGCATGATGGACGAAGAGCGGCTGATGTCCTCCGGTCATTACGAAAATGCCACCACGGCTGACCGCTTCACCGAAAAGGTAGCCGACGGAAAAACAAATGCTTACGAGATGGTGTCGGTGTCTGTGACATTCGGGTACGACTTTGACATTTCTTCGGCGGAAGAGTTTTGCGCAGTGATAAAATATATGAAAGATAACGGTATATCCACGGCAGAAGTGCTGATTTCGGAAGGCGACCTTTCCGCGTATACGGCGCTGGCCGCAAATTTGCTTCGCTGCGGTATCCGTACGTCTTACATTGAAAAATACGGCGTGTGTTTTCTGACGGTTTCGTGACGCCCTATATAATATAATG
>CAKRWK010000166.1 GCA_934417455.1 uncultured Eubacteriales bacterium | reverse complement strand
TCAGGGCAACAAATCGTCCGATTGGTATAAGGGCACGGCTAACGCCATTTATCAGAACATACGTTTCATCAATCAGTACAATCCGGATTACGTGCTGATTCTTTCCGGCGATCATATTTACCGCATGGATTATGCAAAAATGCTGGAACAACACAAAAAGACCGGCGCGGCCTGCACGGTGGCGACCATCACCGTGCCGATGGAAGAGGCCTCCCGCTTCGGTATCTGCAACACGAACGCGGATGGTTCCATCTATGAATTTGAGGAAAAACCGAAGAAGCCGAAAAACAATCAGGCTTCCATGGGCATTTACATTTTCACGACGAAAACGCTGATTGAATATCTCGAAATCGACGAACGGGACGAGACAAGTTCCAACGATTTCGGCAAGAATATTATCCCGAATCTGCTTGCCAACAAAGAGAAACTGTATTCCTTCCCGTTTGAAGGATACTGGAAGGATGTTGGTACGATAGCCTCGCTTTGGGAATCCAACATGGACTTACTTGGGGACAATCCTCCTCTTAATCTTTCCGACCGCAACTTCCGCATTTATTCGCGCAACAGCGCGAGACCGCCGCAGTTTGTCGGCGCCCGCGCCGTGGTGAGCAATTCACGCATTTCCGAGGGATGCCGCATCTACGGTCATGTCGAAAATTCCGTTCTTTCCGGCGGTGTTGTCGTGGAAGAAGGCGCTGTCGTGAAAGACAGTGTGATTATGGAGGACGTTGTTATCTGCAAAAACGCGCAGGTGTATACGTCGATTGTTGATTCCGATTCGGTGATCGGGGAAGCCTGCGTTGTCGGTAAAGAAGACGCGGGAAAAGGGAATATTACCATTGTTGCCAAAGGCACGCATATGCCGACGGCACAAATGTAAGGAGGCGCGTCATGAGTAACAACGCAACGGGCATTATTTTTTCAAACCTGAATGAAAACAACCGTTCCAAACTTACGCAGGACCGCACCGTGGCGGCCATTCCGTTCGGTTGCCGTTATCGCCTTGTCGATTTCTGTCTGTCCAACCTTGTCAACGCAAACATTTCGCATATCAGTATTGTCGCGAACTATAATTACCGTTCGCTCGTCGATCATATCGGAAGCGGTAAAGACTGGGACCTTGCCCGCCGCAACGGCGGTATCAACTTGATTTCTCCGTTCCAGACTTCACATACGGCCGGCGCAAAACTGTATTCCACGCATCTCGAAGCACTTGTCAACATGAAAGAATATGTGGATGAATTCACGGAGGACTACGTGGTTCTGATGGACGCCGACAGAGTTCTCAATCTGGATATTTCCGCCGTGATTGAATCTCATGAAAAATCCGGTGCCGGCATTACCTTCGTGACGGCGCCGACCGCTCCGGGATATCGCAGTCCCGTGCCGCGGATTATGATTTCGTCTGTAGCCGGAAAAATCACCAACATCATTCAGTCGACGCACCGCACGGATACCGCAACGGAAGTATCCCTCAACATCCTCGTTATGAAAACGTCGTACCTGCGCCGCATTATCGACGAAGCGATGGGGCAGAATCTGACAAGTCTGACGGATTATCTCATCCGCACTTACAAATTTTCAAGTTACAGAGCATATTCCTATAACGGTTATTATGCCGATATTTTCGATCTTGACAGTTACTATCGTGCGTCGATGGAACTTGCCGCAAGGGAAGACGCGCGTGAGAGCCTTCTCTGGAAAAAGAGCGCACCCGTGTACACGAAGGTACATAACTCCTCGCCTACGGAGTATGCGGCCGGCGCCAAAGTGGAAAATTCCATGATTGCGGACGACTGTGTCATTGAGGGCACGGTCATCAACTCCGTACTTTCCCGTAACGTGCATGTGGCGGCCGGCGCCGTTGTCAAAAATTCCGTACTGTTCTGGGGAACCACGGTGGCCAAGGGAGCAAACGTCAACTGCGTTGTGACCGACAAGGACGTTTACATTACGGAAAACGTCTGTCTTTCCGGTAACAAAAACCTGCCGATTTATATTGAAAAGTGCAGAAAAATCTGAGTGGATAAGAAAGGACGGAACCGATGAGAGTATTGTATGTAACAAGTGAAGCGGCGCCTTTCGCCGCGAGCGGCGGCCTCGGGGATGTTCTCGGCGCACTGCCGGCGGCCGTTGTCGAAACTGCGGGCGGAACGTGCGACGCCGATGTCATACTCCCGCTTTACGGGAACATGAAAGAGGAGTACAGACAGCGAATGAAAAAAGTCTGCGACTTGCGCTTCCAGTATGCGTGGCGGCAGACCGGCGCATCCGTTTTCCGCATAGAACAAAACGGCGTCACATACTATTTCGTCGAAAACCACTATTACTTCGACAGACCGACGCTTTACGGCGCGTATGACGATGGGGAACGCTTTGCTTTTTTCTCGATGGCGGTGCTGGAATTCATGAAGGCTACCGGGTACACGCCGGATATTCTTCACGCCAACGACTGGCAAAGCGCCATGGCTGTCATATACTTGAAAACAGAGTATGCGCATATAAAGCAGTTTTCTTCCGTACGCACCGTTTTTACCATTCATAACATTGAATATCAGGGAAAATTTGATCCTTACTGCCTCGGCGACATCTTTGCTCTGGAGCAGAAATACTACCACATCGTGGAATATAACAATTGCATCAACCTGATGAAGGGTGCCATCACGGTGACGGATTATCTCTCCACGGTCAGCCCGAATTACGCCTGCGAACTTCGTCATGACTTTTTCGCTTTCGGCCTTGCCGATGTCATCGCGCGCCACAGCGACAAGATGCGCGGCATCATCAACGGCATAGATTACGGCGTTTTCTCTCCCGAATCCGGAAAAGACATTTATTTTCCGTACGGAAAAGACAATCTGAAAGAAGGAAAGGCGAAAAACAAATGCGCTTTTCAACGGGAAGTCGGCCTGCCGGAAAACGAAAATATTCCGCTGGCCGTTATGGTGACGAGACTGGCTTCCGCCAAAGGGTTGGATTTGCTTTTGCGGATTTTAGATGAATTGCTTGAAGAAAACATGCAGTTTGCCATTCTCGGAACCGGCGACAAGGAGACGGAAGGGGCGCTTCTCAACATGGAACGCCGCCATCCCAACATGCGGGCTATGATTCGCTTTGACAGGGGACTGTCGAAGAAGATGTATGCGGCGGGCGATATATTTATTATGCCGTCCAAGAGCGAGCCTTGCGGTCTTGCACAGATGATTGCCACTTCTTACGGCACTGTGCCCGTCGTCCGCAGCGTCGGCGGCTTATATGATTCCATCCGTCCTTACGGTACGGAAAATTCCAACGGATTCCGTTTTGACAATTACAATGCACACGAACTTCTCTTTACAGTAAAACAGGCGCTGTCTCTGTACCGGGAGGAGGACAAGTGGGATGCCCTCGTCAGACGGGCTAAATTATCGGATTTTTCGTGGTCGCATTCTGCTGCGGAATATCTTGACATGTATCGAAATTTGCTCCGTTGGTAACTATGAAATTCTAAGTCAAAGGAAAAATACAAAACAAAATGACACAAAACAAATCCCAGAAAAATACCGGCATATCCGGTGCCCGCGTCCCCGTCGGTAAGGAGGAACTCAAAAAACGCATTCTTCAGAAGTTGAAGTCCCGCGGCGTTTTGAAACCGGAGGAGGCAACGGCAGAGCAACTCTACCATGCGACGGTGTATGTCCTGAAAGACA
>CAKRWK010000165.1 GCA_934417455.1 uncultured Eubacteriales bacterium | reverse complement strand
GCTCCATATTGCGACGCATGAGGCCATTGCGGTCGGCCGTGCTTTACTGGCCGCGGGAAAAGACCTGCTCGGGTATATCCCGCCATGGGGGATTCTGACCGGCATACGTCCGGCCAAAGTGGCCGGAACGCTCCTTGCAGACGGAAAGGGTATACTGAAAACAAAGCGTATTATGCGCGACGAGTACTTTCTTAGCGCGCAGAAAGCGGCGCTTGCCGCCTCCGTTGCTTCGACGGAACTGAAACTGCTGAAAAAAATGGACCGGAACAGTTGTTCTTTGTACGTTTCTGTTCCGTTCTGCCCGTCCCGGTGTGCCTATTGCAGTTTTGTATCTTACACAAGCCCGAAACTTCTTTCGCTGATGGATGAGTATCTCGTACAGGTGTGTGACGACATCGACCGCACGTTTGCTGTGATACGGAAACTCGGATTTTCCGTCAGTACCGTGTATATCGGCGGCGGAACGCCGACCATGCTGTCTGCGGCGCAACTCGGCACGCTTCTTTCCCGTGTTCACGGGCATCTGCGCCCCGGCGAAGCGTGCGAATTTTCTCTGGAGGCCGGGCGGCCGGACACCATTACGGCGGAGAAACTCCGCATAGCAAAGGAATACGGCGTGACCCGTGTCAGCGTGAATCCGCAGACACTGAGCGATGAAGTTTTGCGGGAAATCGGCCGCCGGCATACGGTGGAAGATTTTTACCGCGCATATGCTTTGGCCAGGGAAAGCGGTATACGCGACATCAATGTAGACCTTATTGCCGGACTTCCGGGGGATGACTTCCGCAACTTTTCGGAAACGGTGGACCGCGTCATTGAACTTGCGCCGAGCAATATCACCGTACATACGTTTTGCGTAAAAAAAGCCTCGGATGTTCTGAAGAACAATTCCGGCGTTTATTCTCTGAACGGCGGCGATGCGGCCAAGAGCGTGGAATACTCACAACTGAAAACCAAGTTTGCAGGGTACCGTCCCTATTACATGTACCGTCAGAAAAACACGGTCGGAAATCTCGAAAATGTGGGATATTCCGTCGAAGGGCATGAGGGACTCTACAACATATATATGATGGAAGAAAAACAAACCATTTTTGCCGTCGGTGCTGGTTCCGTCACCAAGTTGTACAGACCGGCGGAAAGCGATGCGAAATCGAGAATCCGTCGTATTTTTCAGCCGAAATATCCGTACGAATACCTTTCGGCAGACCACGGAAAACGCATGGAGAAAACGGAAAACGAAATTCTTTCCTTTTTCTCTGCGGAAAAGTAACCCCGCATACAGGCGAAACTTTGCGCATAAAGTGTAGTAAAGTTTCGCCTGTTTTTCTGAAAGGACGTCGTTATATGCGTTTATCCGAAAAGAAACGGAATCCGGCAGGGGAGAGCATTGTCAGCGGGGCATTTTCTCTGGCATTCGTTGCTCTTGCCGTGAAAATTCTGGGGGTTATCTACAAAATACCTCTGTCACACATTCTCGGTGACGAAGGCATGGGGTACTTCAATACGGCCTATACTGTATATGCCTGCCTGTATCTGATATGCACCGCCGGCGTACCGAAGGCGGTATCCATCCTGACAACCGAAGCCATCGTCTGCGGGCGTGACCGCGATAAAAAAAGAATTTTTCGCGTCTGTATTGGCACGTTCGGTGCCGTTGGCGGGGCACTTGCTGTTCTGTTCATTCTGTTCGGCGAACCGATTGCAACGGCCGTCGGCAACCATGCCGCCGCATGGACTATGATAGCCATTGCGCCGTCGCTGCTCTTTGTTTCGCTCGGCGGCGTTATTCGCGGGTATCTGAACGGACACGCACGACTGTTTCCGATTGCCGTATCGCAACTGACGGAGGGAATATGCAAACTGGTGTTCGGCCTCTTATTCGCCAATTACGCAACGGCGCAGGGCTATGCGTTGCCCGTTGTTTCCGCGTTTACGATATTCGGCATTACCGTCGGTTCCGTTCTTGCATTTCTTCTTTTGCTTATTTTTGCAAAAAGTCAAAATTCACATGAAAAAGAAAAGCAGAAAAACGAAATCAGTGAAATGGGAAGACGGGATATTTTGCGTCGGATTCTGCATGTCGCCATTCCCGTTACCACGAGCGCGGCTGTGATGAGCATGACCAATATGCTTGACCTCGGGCTCATTATGCGTCGGCTGTCCGATATAGGTCTGACGGAAAATGCCGCCACGGCACTCTACGGAAACTATACGACGCTGGCCGTACCGATGTTCAATCTGGCGGCCGGAATTGTCGCATCGGTGGCGCTGGCCGTATTGCCCCGGCTGACGGGAAAATACGTACTCGGTGATACGGAAGGTTTCCGCGAACTCTTTCGTTTTGCCACCGAGGGCACTATGCTGTTGATGGTACCGTTTTCCGGCGGACTGTTTCTTTTCGGGCGTGAGGTTCTCATTCTTCTTTTCCGGGACGACAGCGCCGCCGTGGCGGCACCGCTTCTTGCCGCATTGACACCAGCTATGCTCTTTATGTCTCTTCTGACCGTCGTCAATACGGTCCTGGAAGCCTCCGGCCATCCGCATGCACCGTTGATTTCCATGTCCGTCGGGTGCGTTGCCAAACTGTTCGTCAGTTATATCCTGATAGGCAGGGAATCGTTCGGTATTCTCGGTGCACCGGTCGGTACGGTCATTTCCTATGCCGTATCGCTTCTTATTTCTCTTTGCCTGCTTTCCCGCAAAAAACAACTCCGCATATCTTTCATGTCCTGTTTTTGGCGGCCTCTGCTTGCCTGTGCGCTCTCACTTTCCACGGTGCGGTTGCTTTACAGAATTCTGTTGCCTTCTGCCGACGGCAACGTTCTGACGGTGTTTTGTGTCGCCGTCGGCGGCACGCTTTACCTGCTTTCGGCAGCGGCGCTCGGGGCTTTTTCCCCTTTTCTGCACGGAAAATTCGGTATTTCGCACAAAAAAACAGTAGAAAATTTAGAAGATTAGACGAAAATATGCAGTTTCTGAAAAAAATAGCAAAAGATACTTGAAATTCGGGGAAAAAGTTGGTATAATCTATATATCATCAAAAAGAAAGGATGTTTCCCGAAAATGAACAAAACCGATCTTGTCAATGTAGTCGCCGCCGCTGTGCCCACCTGCGACAAAAAGGATGTTGCCGCCGTCATAGGCGCGACCTTGGATGCCGTTGTTGCCGCACTGAAGGATGGCGATAAAGTCCAGCTTATCGGATTCGGCACCTTTGAAGCCAAAGATGTTGCCGCGCATGATGCACGCAATCCCAGCACGGGCGAAACCGTCCGCGTGGAAGCCTGCAAGAAGCCGGTATTTTCCGCTTCCAAAGCCTTGAAGGACGCTCTGAACGCGCCGGCGGAATAATTTTTCTCCATGCGTCTGGATAAGTACCTGAAAGTCTCCCGTCTGATAAAGAGGAGAAGCGTGGCCAACAGTGCCTGCGATTCTTCCTGTATCGCCGTCAACGGCAAGCCGGCCAAAGCGTCTTACGACGTGAAGGTCGGCGACCTTATCACGGTGACGTTCGGAACCAAATCGGTGACCGTTCGTGTGCTTGACATTCGGGAAACGACCAAAAAGGCAGAGTCCGTCGGGATGTACGAAGTTGTGTCCGAGATGGAAGCATAACAGAAAAAAACGGTGCATACACTGTCAGTGTAAGCATCGTTTTTACTTTATCATGAGGGGGATTACATATGGATGG
>CAKRWK010000164.1 GCA_934417455.1 uncultured Eubacteriales bacterium | reverse complement strand
GATGTCCGAGTTCGGCTTTGGTCAGGTGCTTTTCCGTTGTATCAACGAAAGCCAGCTGAATCGCATCGTAGCCGTCGTTTGCGACGGTCTTTTTCTGTGCAACAACGCAAGGTCCTGCTTCAATCAGGGTTACGGGCACAACGTTGCCTTTTTCGTCAAAGATCTGGGTCATACCCAGTTTCTTGCCGATAATGCCTTTTTTCATAGTGGTTCCTCCATTCGGTTATTGGTTGACAGGTTGAATTTTCGCCGTAGCGGACTGCCAACTTGACCACGAGGTCGTGGTATGCGGAGATTTGAAGTGTTCTCCGCCCGGCCATCAGGCCTTAATCTCAATCTCGACGCCGGCAGGCAGTTCAAGGCTCATAAGCGCTTCCACTGTCTTCTGCGCGGGGTCAAGGATATCGATCAGTCTCTTGTGCGTGCGCATTTCAAATTGCTCACGGCTGTCCTTATACTTGTGCACCGCGCGGAGAATCGTGACGATTTCCTTATCGGTGGGAAGCGGAATGGGACCGCTGACTCTGCTTCCGTTTCTCTTGGCTGCTTCAACGACTTTCTGCGCTGCGGCGTCGATAATCGTGGAATCGTAGCTCTTGAGTCTGACTCTGATTTTTCCTTTTGCCATGGTTTGGTTCCTCCTTTTGAATTTTGCTCGCTTTGACGTCTTTTAAGGAGGGCGATTGGTTTCGCACTGCGCCGGGCGTTTCATATCCGCCCTAACAAAATCAGTTCGTTACGGTCAACCGCAGTGACCACCGAACCGATAAAACGCAGCCTGCCTTACGGCAACTTTTTGCTTCGCCCGGTTAACTATCGGACATACTCCACGGAAATTCCCTACCTCAAAGGGTAGCCACCTCCCGTCTCAACGCATATCAAGCCTATATATTATACATGAAACGTTATAAAAAATCAAGAGTTTTTTCACATTCCGTCAAATAAAAATGCGTAGAAATTTAACAATATTTTTTCTATTTTTTTGTACATTTTGCACAAAAACGAAAAATTTTACTTTCCGTCCGTTTTGTAACAGAATATTCACATGTTTGGTGTAAAATGTATGGTAGTTTTATCGCGGCGCATTCCCCCGCGCCGACCAACTATAATATAAGGAAGAAAAATATGAATCGTCCTTTGCGTTACGGCCTGTATCTGCCGCTTTCGCTGGCTGTCGGTGCCGTTGCCGTTGTGCTTCGCACGGTGGCCTGCCTGACCGTAAGAGACGGATACGGATACTTTCCGGGTTCTCCTCTTGTGAAAATTGCCGCATGGATGCTCTTCGGGTTGTGTCTGTTTCTGACATTCTATCCCCTGCTCACCCGTCCGCCGAAGGTGCGCGGCACTCTGTTTGAGACGCCTGTCTCCTATTTCCCGACAGGTATTCTCGCCGCGGCGCAGTTTCTGCTGTGCACCGGGCTTTGCGCCCCCGCATTCCGCGCGACCGGTATGGCCGGTGTCACGGGAAAAATCACCGTTCTTCTCGGCTTTGCCGGCTGTATTTACTTCTTGTTCTGCCTTCTATCGCGGGATGCGGAGAATACGCTCCGTGCCGTTTTCGGCTGTGCCGAATGCCTTTTCTGCGCCGCATACGCCGTATATCTGTACTTTGACGCTTCCCTGCCGTTAAATTCGACGTGTAAGGTGACAAGTCAGGCGGTTTTTCTGTTTTTTGCCTGCTATATGCTGCTTGACACGCGGGTATCCCTCGGTCGACCGCTCCTGCGGTTGCAGGCCGCCGTCGGAGGTATGGCTTTCATTCTCGCCGTGTTCGGGGCATTCCCGGCGGCCGTCACATGGGTCGCTACCGGCGATGTGATTGACAACAGTCTCTATGAAACCGTTTTCACGGCGGCATTTGCCGTATTTCTCGGCATGAGAGTTTACTCGCTCTCCCGCCTTCCGGCGGATGTCCCGTCGCCGTTTGCAGAGGCCGTGGCCGCGGCCGTCGTCGCCAAAGAAGCGGCGGACGAGCAACCGACCGGCAGCGAGAACGAATCGTCGGAAAATGACGAAAAACAGTAAAAAACAAAGAAATATCGAAATTCAAGGCGCGGTTTTCCATGACGTTTCAAAGATGACCGTCATGAGAAACACGCCTTTCCCGTAAAGGAAGAAACGGACTATGAAGAAAATTCTCGTCATTGACGGAAACAGTATCGTCAACCGTGCTTTTTACGGTGTCCGCCCGCTGACGACCAAAAGCGGAAAGAACACCAATGCCGTATTCGGCACGGTCAATATCATTCAAAAACAACTGGACGCCGTCCGGCCGACCTACGCGGCGGTGGCATTCGACCTGCATGCGCCGACCTTCCGCCACAAAATGTTTGAAGGGTACAAAGCGGGACGTCATCCGACGCCGCCGGAACTTCTCGAACAGTTTGACGACGTGAAAGAAATTCTCACCCTGATGGGACTGCACGTTCTGACAAAGGAAGGATTTGAAGCGGACGACATTCAGGGGACGGTGGCGCGCATGGCGGAAGATATGGATGACACCGTCGCCTACATTCTCTCCGGCGACCGCGACCTTCTGCAACTGATAGACGAAAAAACGCACGTTCTGCTCGCAACCAACACGGATACGCTCGACATGGACGAGGCGGCCTTCCGCGAAAAGTACCGCATTTCTCCGTCGCATTTCACGGACATGAAAGCCCTGATGGGCGATTCTTCCGACCGCATCCCCGGTGTGGGCGGCATCGGAGAGAAAACGGCGGCCACGCTTCTCGAAAATTTCGGCACCCTTGACGGCATCTATGAGAACATCGACGACAGCCGCATCACCAAAGGCGTGCGCGAAAAACTTGTCCGCGACAAAGAGCAGGCCTATCTCTCGCTGACACTGGCGACCATCCGCACCGACGTCCCCCTCGGACTGACGGCGGACGACCTCACGCGCGGCGAACCCGACCGCGGCGGCCTGTACCGCAAATTCACGGAACTGGAACTTCAATCGCTCATCCGCAAATTCGGGCTCTCCGCGGCCGATCTGGCAAAAGAGGAGACGCAAACGGCAACCGGAACCGAAAACAAGCCCGGGACAGCGGCGGTGTCCCCCGAACAACTACCAGTAGCCGACGATGCGACCGTCAAAGCGGCGGCACGCGCGGCACTTCTTCCCCTAAAGGGGAAAGACTGGCTCTTCTCGGACGGCACGGCGGACTACCGGGTGACGCTCGCCGACATCGGCGACGCGCTTTCGGGAAAGGACATTCTGTGTTTTGACGGCAAGCGGCTGTGCAAAGCCCTGCACGCCGACGGTTTTTCCACGGACGGCAACCGTTTTCTCGACCATATGCTCTACGGATACCTCTGCAATCCCGGCGGCGGCACGCCGACGCTCGCGTCTCTGACAACGGCATTTCTCGGAGAGGAAAACGTTCTTGCCGGCGCTCTGTTCCCTTTGGAGGCCATTCTCCGAAAAAAAATCACGGAGGACGGCGAGGGAGAGGTGCTCGACCAGCTGGAACTGCCGCTGATTCCCGTTCTCTCCTCCATGGAGGAGGTCGGACTGAAAATCGACGTGGACGGCATGAAGGAATTCGGCGAGGCGCTCGGAAATCTGGCGGAGGAACTCGCAGGGCGCATTTACATGCAGGCCGGCGAGGTGTGCAACATCAAGTCCCCCAAACAACTCGGTGAGGTGTTGTTTGAAAAACTCGGTCTCTCGCACGCGAAAAAGAAAACCAAAAACGGCT
>CAKRWK010000163.1 GCA_934417455.1 uncultured Eubacteriales bacterium | reverse complement strand
CCCGAACAAGGCCGAAAAGCTGGCCAGACGGGAAGTGGCACTCGGCCGTAAGCTCGACAAAGCCTCAAGGAAACTTGCCAAAGCAGAAAAAAGAGAGGAAAAATTCGAGAACGGCGCCCTTGCCAAACGGCAGGAAGAACTCGATCTTGCCGTTCGTCGCCTTGACAACCGTCTGAGCGCGGCCGGCAACCGCCTGCTCCGCCACGTCAACAAGACGGAAAAATATAAAGCGAGAGTCGACGTCAAGAGAAATCAGCGTCGCGCCGTCGAAACCGGCGTCAACGTGCGACTGGAAAGAGACAACAACGAAGCGCTCTGCGCGGCTCTGCTCGAAAAGCACCGCACGCAGACCGACAGGGAACTGCGCGCCGCCGAGAACGCCCTTCTCACCGAGCAGTCCAAGCAGAAGAATGTCGACCTTGTCGCGCTGAACGCCAGACACGCGCTCGAAACGGCCACCGCCCTGCAGTCGGTGCGCCGCTATGAGGACGCTCGCCTGCTGGAGAAACATCCGTCCGCCGTCGGCCGCGTCAACCGCCGTACCGCCGCCGGGCAGAAGAACCTCGACAAACTCAGAAAGAAGGCCGAGGAGGCCGACCGCGCCGCCGTCAAACAGGCGGAAGCCGTCGAATGTGCCAACCTTGCCCTCGAAGCCAAACGCGCCGCCCGTCAGGCGGAAGAGGAAAACCTGCTGGCCGAAATCGACAAGACCCGCGCTCTGACGGCCGAGGCCGATGCCGTGTCCGGTTTTACCGGCAAGACCGCCAAGGAAATGAAGGCGGAACTCAAAGCCAAGAAAAAGGCCAACCGCCGTGCTCTGAAAGCCAAACGCGCGGCGTGGAGAGCCGAAATCGACAATAACCGCACGGGCGGCCTCGAAGTCCGCCTGACCGACGGGAAATCCGGGCGCCTGCCCGTGAATGTCCCGACGGGACGGCAGACGACCTCCGACAGCCTCCGTGCCTACGAAAACGCCCGCGCCGGCCTCGTGAATGCCTATGACCGTATGGCCGCCGGCCGTACCCCCGTCGGCATCGACACCGCCGCGCGCACCCTTGCCCCCCGGAAAGACGCCGCCACCCTCCGCGCCGAACGCGCGCTGGCACTGGAAAAGGGCAAATACGCCGTCGAGCGCAAGAAGTACGACGCCGCCAAAGCCGCCCTCGACCGCCGCGCCGCCGAAATCTATGCGCCGGCCTCGGCGTATGCCGCCCCCGTCGCCCTCGGCGTGGCGCTGACGCCCCTGCTCACCAAGACGGTAAACCGCGAACTTGTAGAAGGGTATGCCCGCCTTGCCAAAGAACTTGACGGTCTGACCGGAAGAGATGCAGAACTCTTCGCACAGGAGCGGAAGGTGCAGAAGAAACTGGCGAAATCCGCAACGGCCGCCGCCGTGAAGAAAAAACAGGCACTGGCCGGTGAGAGACATGCGCTGGAGAGCGACATTGCGACCTACGAACGCCGCCGCGCCGCCTTCCTCTCGGAATACGGCATTCCGGATGAAAACTTCGACGGGCTGACCGTGGAAGAAATGAAGAGCGACCTGCGCGCGGTGAAAGAGGACAGAAAAGCCCTCCGCCGTGACGCCGAGGCACTGATGCGCCGTCAGCGCGACTTAGCCAAGGACGAGGCGTCCGCACAGCGCGGCGCCGTCACCCTCCGCACGGCCGCGCCGACCGCCGACCTCACCCCCGATACCTACAAACTCGACATTGCCGCCTTCACCGACGAAAAGGTGCTGCGCAATCTCGACAGTCTCGATTATCGCCGCGTCAACCTCGAAGAAAAAATCACGACGTCGGCAACGCCCGCCCTTCTGACGTGCGACCTTGTCAACCTTCAGCGCGACATCTGCCTTGTTTTCTTCGGCGAGTTGCGCAAGGCGAAGGACAAGAGCGGAAACGAAGCCGCCGTGCTTGCTTCCGACGCCGGTGACGAAATCCGCCGTTACAACAAGTATCTGACGAGATTCGGCGACCTGACGGGCACCCGCCTTGCCCCCGCGCCGCTGACGCTTCCCGCCGACATTCTCGCCGGCAAGTCCGTGCGCACAATGAGCCGCGTGTCCTACCACGAACCGAGAAGAAAGACCCCCGACGTGGCCGTGACGGGCTTCCGTCCGCTTCCCGCGGCCGGCGCCGTTGCCCATACGGAGGAGGCCGCACCGCTCACGGCGGCGGACATCCGCCGGTACATGGACAGCGTGGTGGCGACCGTGCGTGACCTGCAGAAGCAGAGAGAAGACCTCCGCAAGAGCGGAAAGAACGCCAACAATCATGCCGCCGTGCGTATCCAGTCGGATATTGTCGGCGTGCAGAAGGAAATCTGCGAAACCTACCTGCGCCTTTTCAACGTCGCCCACGAAAACGGCCTTGAAAAGACGGTGCGGCCGCTTCTGTCCGCCGCCACGTCGGAATACCGCAGATACAACCGCGAAATCGACATTCTGTCGAGATGGGACGGTTGCCGCCATACCCGCATCAATCCCTCGACGCCCGACCGCGCCCTCTCCGGTAAGGACTACGCGGACATCCCGACCGTCGTCTGCGCTCTGCCCGGCAAGGGAGGGAATACCGCATTCCTGACCGGTTCGGACGATACGGATGTTGCCGTCGTCGAATCCCGCTATGCTTACCGCATCCGTCAGATGGAAGAGAGCCTGCGCAGCGGCAAGTATGACTTTGTTCTCTTCAAGGAAGCCAACCGCCGCACCACCCAGAGCAAGCGCGGCATGCTCTCCCGCCTCAAAGCGGAAAGCCGTATCGCCGCCGACGAAGAGAGACGCGACAACCGTCGCTATGCCGCCTTCCTGTCGACCGACCCGTCGGAAAAGACCAAGCGCGGCCGTGTGCGCATGAAGGAAACCGCGAAACTCCAGCGTGAGTTGGCCGCCCTCCTCGAAAAGCGCGACGACATCAACCGCGAACTTCTCGCCCTGTATGCCGCAGACACCGTGAAAATGAAAATGCGCACCGTGGAAACCTACGGTGACGAACCCGTCGCCGCTTCGGGCAGTGACAACGTGCCGACTCTGACAAAGGACGGAACGCTTGTCAGAACGGGCAAATCCACTCGCGCCGGTGCCGACGCCGTGTTCGCCAAAAAGTACGAGACCGTCAAAGCCCGTCACTTCCGCACGCAGGGGAAATACGTCGCGAAACTCGCCGAACTCCGCCTGCCGAAAGATAATGCCGACGTCCGCCGTCTCTACGAACTCTATAACCGTCGTGTGGAACTCCTGACCCGTATCGACACCACCGAGGACAAAATCCGTATTTACAAACTCCGCGGCCGCCCCGCCGGCGTTGTCCGCGAAGAAAAGAGAAAATGCCTCTCCGAACTTCGCCGCGTCAACCGCGAAATCGACGGACGTACCCGCCGCGCCAGAGTACAGGCGGAGCAGAAGGCAAGACTCTTCTGGGAATAAGAAAACGGATGACCGCGTCCGCAGACCGGGCGCGGCCGTCCTCCACGGAATCATTCGGATAACTTCGGATAACAGAGAAAGGAACCCGTTATGGCTAAGAAAAAACCGCTGTATCTCAGCACGGAAGAAGACCTGCGGAATATGACGCTCGCCGAAAGAGAGGAGCGTATCCGCACGCTGGAGGTCGAACGCCTCGCCGTCGTCCGTCAGAGAGAGGAAACAATGTCGGCCGCCGCGAACGTACGCGCCGACAGCGCGCTTTCCCGCCGCAGTGCCCGCGTCG
>CAKRWK010000162.1 GCA_934417455.1 uncultured Eubacteriales bacterium | reverse complement strand
TATACGACGGAAAGGTGCTGCACCTCGTGCGCGACACCGTCCGCCTGCCGAACGGAGAGGAGGCCGTGCGGGAAATCTGTCTGCATGTGGGCGCCGTGTGCGTGCTGCCCCTGCTCCCCGACGGGCGCGTCATCATGGAACGGCAATTCCGCTATGCCCACGGCCGCGTGTTCCTCGAAATCCCGGCCGGCAAACTGAATTTCAAAGAGGAAGACCCTCTCTCGGCCGCAAGGCGCGAGTTGGAAGAGGAAACGGGTGCCGTGGCGGGAAAGATGACCTGCCTCGGCGGGCTCGATACGTCCCCTGCTCTTATCGACGAGAAAATCACCATGTATCTCGCGGAAGACCTGACATTCACGAAACGGCATCTTGACGAGGACGAGTTTCTCGACGTCGTGTATGTTCCCCTTGAGGACCTGTACCGCATGGTTATGCGCGGCGACATCCGCGACGCGAAAACACAGGTCGCCGTGCTGAAAGTATGGGCACTTCGCGGCAGGGGACGGGAGAACGCATAAAAAACTGCGCCGCTTCTATTGACAATCCCGCGAAAATATAGTACTATATAGGTATTACAGAAAGGGGGTCCCCCATATGTTTGAAAGACTGTCCGCCGATATTTCCGCGCTGTTCGCGTCGGGAACGGTCGGCTCCTATATCGCCATCGGCCTCTATGCGCTCGCCGCCGTGCTCATTGTTGTCGGATTCTTCAAGGGATTCGCCCGCGGCGTGGCCAATCAGACGGTGCGGCTTATCACCGTTATCGGCGCGGCCGTGCTCAGCGTTGTTCTCTGCTGTGCCTTTTACCCGAAACTGTCCGAGTGGTGCGGAGACAAAACGCTGGCCGAACTCTGGGTTTCGGTCGGCCTTGACAAAGTGTTTGTAAACCGCTTTCCCCTGCTCGACCTTATCGGCGACATCAGCGGCAAAGCCCTGATTTATCTGTCCGTTATTCCGACGGTGTTTGCCGTCCTGCCCCTGCTCTTCGGCCTCTTCTTCATGATTCTCAGTGCCCTGATGCTGATTGTGCATGCCCTGATTTGCCACATGGTCGGATTTCTTCCCTATCGCAACAGCCCGCTGACGAGATTCCTCGGCGGTGCGGTCGGTCTTGTACAGGGACTCATCGTGTCCGTACTTGTCCTTCTGCCCGTGTTCGGTATTACGTCCTATATCGCGCAGGCCGTGGACGAACTTCCCGAGGACAACAAGGTTTCCGTCGTGTATCACGAATATATCGAGGTGGCCGACAAGAGCGTCCTCTCCGAAATCACGCACCGTCTCGGCGGTGACTACATTCTCGAAACGCTGGCGAACGTCACGATAGACGACAAAGCCGTCAATGCGAAACTCATGGCGAAGAACTTTGCGCACATGTATTCGGACGTCACCGAACTGAAAGCGGCCGACCGCTGGAGCGCGCTGACCGCGGCGGACAAAGCCAATATCACCGACCTCATTGAACGCACCGACGCGGACGACACGCTCCGCTACCTGACGGCCGAACTTCTGCACAAAACCGCCGTCACCATTGCCGACCACGAAAACATGCTTCCCTTTGAAGAACCCTTCCGCACCTTTGCACGCGAATGCGTGGAGGTACTGGCTTCCGTGACGGAAGAGTCTCTCAAAGACGACCTCATGACGCTCGCCGACGTGTATTTTGCCATATCCGACAGCGGCGCCCTCGCGGAACTGAAAGAGGGCAACACAAAGACGGCCGCCGCCAAACTCGCCCTGACCCGTACGGACGGTATGAGCACCATGGAATACGCCACAGCGCGTCTGGACGAAAACGAGCATACACGTCCCCTGATTCCCGCGCTTGTCCGCTTCGGCCTTTCCCTGCTCGCCGAGGATGGTGCCGCCGATTTCACGACACTGGCCAACACCTTGCGCGGCAATCTTCTCTCCGATGCCGACAAAGGCGACATGACGGACGAAGAATATGCCGCCGCGCTGTCGGACAGCCTCAAAACCTTCTGCGCGGACTACGCCGGCATTGACATTTCCGACGCTGCCGCCGCCTCCGCCGCGGCGCTCGTTGCCGCCCATCCCGAGTATGTCGAAAACGTCTCCGCCGTCACGGACGCCGCGGTCGCCTCCATCCTCGCCCGCTGTTTCTTCACGGCGGAATAAAAATCCGATAAAACGAAATCACCTCCGGACGCAGAAAGACGCCGGAGGTGATTTTTTGTTTTGGAGGGAGGGCGGCCGGAGTTAACCGAGGAAAGGAATCGGGAGGTACGCCGCGTCATAGCGGTCATCCACGGTTACCTCAAGGACGACTTTCTGTTTCGGCAGAACCACGTCACCCGCCGTAATCACGGCTTCGACCTCGGTCAGGCCGTTGTAGTGGGCGTTGATGTGCGCCACACGCACATTGTTCTGGCACCGGACGCTGAAACCTTCGGGAAGAATCCAACGCAGATTGAAGAAGTAGAGCGCGCCGCCGAATTTCTCCCAATTGTTGCGGAAGGTGAGTTTCAGGCGACTCTCGCCGTTGGGACGGATATCGGGCGTGTCGAGATACTGCACGGTGACGTCCGCAATGCCCATCGTAACGGTGAAACTGTACGGTTGCAGATTTTCGAGTTTTTCGCGGACGGTGCCGACGCTCTTCAAAAACGCGGCATGCACATCGGCGGGAAGCTCGGTTTTGCCTTCCGTCAGCGTCAGGTCAACGTTGTTCGCCACCAGCATGACGGGTGTCTGCCGGATGACGCGGTCGGTCAGTTGCTGGCAGGTATCGGGCAGGCCGTACAGGAAGCCGCGGGGAATGCAGACGGTGACAATGGTGTCGCCGATATAGGCTCTCCAGTCCTCGGGAATGGCAGCCATACCGCCGAGAATACCGAGGGTGGAACCGACGGTAGCGCCGGTGCAGTCGGTATCGTCGCCGCAGTTGATGGCGAGAATCATGGATTTTTTGAAATCGCCCTCGCCGTAGAGGAGTCCGAGAACGGTGTAGGCCACATTGGACGGCGCTTCAAACCAGCCGTCGCCGATGTCTTTGTTCTGCTCAAGAACGGCGTTGCGGGCTTCGACGGGCGTCTTTTTCGCGTCGTACATATCCATGACAAGACGGATGCTCTTGGCCACGCGGCTTTCCTTCGGAATGGCGGCAAGGCCGACCTCCACAATACGGCGCACGGACGTTTCCGCGAAAGCGGCGCTCTGCATGGCGGCGACAAACGCGGCGGCCGCCGTACCTTCTCCGGCGCCGTGGTCAACCGCAGCGTCCTCCATCGCGTATTTCGCGGCAACGGCGGGAGCGGCCGGCGCCAGAGACGCCCAGATTTCGGTACGAATCCACGCGCCGTTGGAGTGCTGCCATGTGTTCTGATAATCGCCCGACAGCGGCGGCATAAGGCCGCGGCGCATGTTGGTTTTTCCGATGCCGTACTCGTTCCAGTAAGGCGTAATGAAACTCAGCCAGTATTCGCCGAGTTTTTTCGCGTCGAGGCCGTAGGGGCCTTCTTTTTCCAGCGCATGAAGCCAGACAATTTGCAAATCAAGATCGTCGTTCGGGAGAACGACGTTCGGCGCCGTGGCAAATCCCTTGATGTCAAGGAGTTCGCGACCGCCTTCGTACGGCGTACCCATGGTGCCGCCGATGTTTTTGCCCACCCAGCAGGCATACACTTTGTCTCTGTATTCGTTGAGGTTGAGTGTCAGATGTATTCTCCGTTCTTTTCGTCCGTCGGCAGGCGCGTACCGCCTG
>CAKRWK010000161.1 GCA_934417455.1 uncultured Eubacteriales bacterium | reverse complement strand
GTAGTCTTGTCCGACGTACCCTGTCACCATGCGCAGGGGTCATTGTCATAATTAGCGGGATTTGTCGTGTAGGAAAACGACGCATCGGCGGTTGTATCTTCGTACATATCGTCGCCGGTCGGATAGTACGTCGGCTCGTTCGCGCCCGACGGGGATGTTTCTTCCGTCATTGGTGCCGCCGGCATCATTCCCTTGCGCAATTCATTTCGGAACACACCGGGGGTCATGCCGTACTTACGGCGGAACCTATCGATAAAATAACTGGCCGTATGGAAGCCGATTTCCTCTGCGATGACGGAAATTTCGTCGTCCCTTGACAGGAGAAGTTTTTCCCCCTCTTTCAGACGCAATTCCTCAAGATACGAACAGAAGGACAGTCCGAACAGGCGGCGGAATACACGGGAAAAATAACTGTAAGACAAATTGCAGGCATCGGCCGCATCTTTCACTGTCCACGTGGCAAAATGTTCTCTCGCCTGATACAGCGCCTGCGCCATCGGACGCGCCAGTGCCGGCGGAATGTGGGAAAGAATCTCCTCGCCGTGAGGGTCGCGCAAACGGAAGCGATGCACCATCAGGCGGATGATGTCCGCCCGGATCATCACTCCGAAGCCGAAGCGGCGATCGCTCCATTCGCGCATGATTTCGTGCATCAGCCGCACGGTATCCTCATCCGCTTTATGGTCGGTCTCATCCGTATCGGCCACCAGCAGATTTTTTTGCCACATCAGAAGAAGATAGGGCATTTCCTCCATGTCCTGTTCGCCGCGATAAAGAATTTCGGGCAAAAATTTGATAACGAAATAATCGGCCGTTCCGTCGCGGCAAATCACGTCGTGGACCTGATTGACATTGACGGCAAACCAGTCGCCGCCCCGCATGACGTGCCAGCGGTCCCCTATCAGAACCTCCGCCTCGCCTTCAATGCCGTACAGAATTTCAATATAATCATGGTAGTGCGGTTTTGACACCGTTTGCGTTTCTTTTCCCGTCAAATGGCGGAAGATGCACTGCACAGATTGCTCAAATCCGTCCACGGTATACCGTTTTTCCTGATACGCTTCCATATTTATCTCCACATTTGCAAAGAATTATTTTCAGTTTCTTTCGTATATGTGATTTATTTCCTTAAAAAATGTCCAATCGGCACCGCTCAGTTGTTCTTCCGTTACGCGATACGTCCAGTTGCCAAAAGGGCGCCCAGGAACATTGATGCGTGTGTCTTTTCCGTAGAGAAGAATATCCTGCACCGGGACGATGACCGTCGCCGCCGCACTGCGAAACAAAGCACGAAGCACGGCGTGATACGCCGCGGGACGGTTCCATTCGCGCTCCTCGTATCCACAATAGGAAAGCAGACGGCGCCGCTCGCTCTCGGAGGCGTCGAACATATAGCCGAGCAAAGTGTTGTTATCGTGTGTGCCCGTGTAGGCCACACAGTTTTCGGGGTATCTGTGCGGACGGTGCACGGACGGAGCGTCGTCAAGGAAGCCGAACTGCAATACCCGCATGCCGGGCAATCCGCTTTTTTCGAGAAGCGCTTCCACGTCGGGTGTGATGTCCCCGAGGTCTTCCGCAATCAGGCGTGTACGTCCCGCCGCTTCCCGCAGAGCGCGGATGAGAGACATGCCCGGACCGCGTTTCCATGTTCCCGCCTTTGCCGTTTTTGCATCCGCGGGAATGCTGTAATACGACGCTATGGCGCGGAAGTGGTCAATGCGTACGCCGTCAAACCACTCGGCCATGGCAGCCATGCGATCGCGCCAGAAACGATAACCGTCTTTTTTCATTCTGTCGAAACGGTAAAGGGGATTTCCCCAAAGTTGCCCGTCCTCGCTGAAATAATCGGGCGGCACACCGGCCACGGCCGTCGGACGATGGCGACCGTCAAGTTGAAAGTTGTCCGGTGCCGCCCACACGTCGGCACTGTCAAGGTCGACGTACATGGGAATATCGCCGATGACCTCCACGCCCCGCATGGCGGCATAGTCACGAATCTTTTTCCACTGGCGGAAAAAAGTATACTGACAAAACTGCCAAAGGAAGCGGACGTCCCCGTCTCCTTCGGTTTTTGTCCACTCGTACCAAGGGCGGTCGCCGTTTGCCGCACGCAGCGCCATGAACTCGCAAAAGTCCGCCGTATGCGGATGCTCCGCGAGAAATGCCTCGATCGGCGCGCGGTCGGTGACGCGCCCGGCCGCCGTTGCCAGAAGCGGCAGGCGGTCTTTCCGCAGGCGGTCGTATTCGCAGGCATACGGGGTATGCTGTTCTGCCGACAAAAGCTCTCCTTTTGTCAAAAGTCCGTCCGAAAACAGACCGTCAAGGTCAATAAAGAACGGGTTGGCGCTGAATGCACTGTAGGATTTGTAGGGCGAATCGAAATCGTCGGGCAAGCAGAACGGAAGAACCTGCCAGACGGAAAAACCGTTGGCCTCCAGTCTGTCAATCCAACGTTCGGCCGCCTGTCCGAACGAACCGCAGGAATATTCCCCCGGCAGAGCCGAAACGGGGAGAAGCACGCCGCTTTGTCTTTTCATGTGCTGTGTCTTCTTTCGTATTTTCTTCCTTTATTTTAGCATTTTGCGGTGGCTCTGTCAAGGCGAAAAAGGGTTGGTGACCATACTTTTGTTAAAAAACAAATAATATTTCTCTTTTCCCTTGCAAAACTCCGGGAAATGTTGTATACTTGGTACGGTTGATATTTTTCATCACTTATGACCCGAAAGAGGTGTTTTTATGTATTACAAACTTCATGTGGCGGGACTGGAACGTGACCTGCCGCTCTGCCCTCTGAACGACAAACTCAACATCGCGGCGTTTGTGCTGTTCGGCGACGTGGAACTGACGGAATGCTGTGCCAAGGCACTCCTTGAGAAAGCGCCGGAATACGACGTCATGATCACGGCGGAATCCAAAGGCATTCCTCTGGTATATGCCATGTGTCGCATGGCGGGACAGAACCGCTACATACTGGCACGCAAAGGCGTGAAACTCTATATGCGCAATGTCATGAAGTGCGAGGTAAAATCCATCACCACGGCGGCCAATCAAACGCTGTATATCGACGGTGACGACGCCGCATATATGAAAGGAAAACGCGTTCTGATTGTGGATGACGTCATCAGCACGGGCGAATCCCTGCACGCAATGGAAAGCCTCGTTCATCAGGCCGGCGGTGAAATCGTCGGCAAAATGGCCGTTCTCGCCGAGGGCGACGCCATTGAAAGAAAAGACATCACATGCCTCGGCAAACTTCCGCTGTTCGACAGCGAAGGACGGGAATTATGACATCTGTGAAACAGACAAACGAAAACGCGGCGCAAATCACCATACGCCGCCTTCTTTTTCCTTTCCTTTACGACCACATCGAGCGGTTTGCCGCGCTCGTTGACAAGGGAGGCGACGATGCCACGCTGGAAGGCGTGCACCTGATCGACGACAAAGCGGCCTTTGCCAAGGAGCAGTTGGTGGACGTTTCCGTCGCCCTGTACATTCACTACCGGAAAACGGGCGACCCGCGGGCATCCGTCGCAAAGGAGCGACTTCTCCGTCTTCTTGACCGGATTCGTTCGATTCACTGCGAAACATGGGGCAAGATTGCCCTGTTGCGGGCCTGCGACCGCCTGCAAAAGGCCGGTCTTTGGAACGACCTGCCCGCAGAATACCGCGATATGATACGGGAAAAGACGACGTACGACGACTTTTTCGACCGCCGTACCATGACGCT
>CAKRWK010000160.1 GCA_934417455.1 uncultured Eubacteriales bacterium | reverse complement strand
CTACGACATCGGCACCGCCACACTCGACCTCCCGCATTTCTTTTACAAGCACCGCCTCGACCTCACGTCATTCGGCGATGACGTGATACAAATCCCTGTGGGATTCGCCTGCTATTCGCGCGGGTGGGAAAGCGGCGCGGACGCACGGATTTACAATCAGAATCTGTTCGGTATGATTCCGGGCATGAAACTCACAGCCCAAAAGAAAATTCTTTACCCTTTGACCGTGTCCGAAGCCCTTCTTCTCATTTCGGGAGACGGCTCCGTGACGGAATTTCTCGGCTCCGGAAGTCGCTACATGGCGACGGACGGCAGCGGACGGTCGATTCTGAAAGCCGCCGACGGCACGGCAACGCTGACCGCGCCGGGCGACGCAAACATCGAAATCTACAACGCGGACGGGAATATTTCTGAAATCCGCCGGAAAACAAGCCCGACCGAGGAAACGACGCTTGTTACATACGGTTATCATCCGGTGAACGGCGTTTCCCGTATGACACGTGTAACCAGAGTCAGCACGGTAACCGACCTTCTCGTCGAATACGACACGGCCGGCCGGATATGCGAACTCATCATGCAAAGCGACGTCACATGCAGTCAGTTCTGGAATATGACCGTGTCATATTCGCCCGGTGTCGTTTCGCTGACGCTTTCCGCCGACGCTACATACGTTTATAATTTCTCCGACGGTCTTTGCGTCGATTCCGTTTTCTATAGCAGTGAATACGGATCCACCCGCGAAAGGACCGTGACCTGCACAAGAGCGGGTGACACCGTCACCGTCACTTACCAAAGCACCGAGCGATTTCAACTTCTCTCGCAGACCGCCTACACCTGTCTGCACTACGAACAGCCGCATATCGGCGACTTCTTTGAAATCAAAGACCGCTACGGCGTGCGCACCCGCTGCCAGTATATCGACCGTCAACTCGCCTATACCTATGAAGTCCCCGGCGACGAGACGGATGTCGACGGCATGTTCTATGTAACCAATGTACCGGGGACTGACATGTCCTGTCAGGCATATAAAGCGGACGTTTCTCTTTTACGGTGGCAGAACTTCTGCGGCAAATTGCAGCAGGAGGCTCTGATAGAACGGAATCCCCAGCCGGAGTACTGTTGTTCTTTCATTATTCCGAATCAGCACGACGCCTCCACCTGCCCCGTGCACTGGTTTCTTCTCTCCGGATGGCTGCGAGGTTCTGCCGGCAGCGGCGCGGAAATCACATTGAAATTTGCGGGCGGGGGAACCATCACAACCATAGAAACAAAAGCCCTGCACCCGGACAAGTGGATGTTTTTCAGTCAACCCGTCTGTCTGACGGACAGTGCCCTCGGCGCGGAAGTGTATGTAACGGCCTACGATTTCCCGGATCTGACAGCAAAAAAGGTGAGATTCGGCGACATTCGCCTGACGCCGATTGACAGAACCATATCCGTGACGCGTACCGTCTTTGTCAAAAAAACAACTCCGACGGAAAAATTCTACCCGGACAATTCCCTGTACCCCCTGTACTCTTACAAAGACGCTTCGGGCACACGGAAAAACATGGTCGGCAAACCGTCCTTTACCGAACTGTATCAGAAATTCTATCGGGAAAAGAAGGACAGCGACAACCGGCAGATGTATATCGGCGAAACGCATCGGCTGATAGACTACTGCACGGATTTGTGCTTTGAATACCGGAATGCGGACAACACGGTCACGACGTATAACCTTGCGGAGTACTACCTCGGCACGGAAACGACGGGACAGGCGGTACAGACGTTGCAATATTTCATTTTTGACAGTACCGATACGTCCTACTACCGCTCGGTGACGGAAACCACCTATCAGAGCGTACCGGGCACCTGCGTGCAATACTACAATTTCCGCGGCCAGCCCGTCCGGGCGGAGGAAACAAGCGGAAGCAACCATCGCGTAACGGAATATACCTATAACAGCATGGGACTTCCCCTGTCGAAAAAGTATATCCCGACATACTCGGCCACGGCCGAAACCGCATACACGGAGGAGACCAATGAAGCGCCTTACTACTGGATAGCCTCGCACACGGACGCAAACGGCATAAAAGAGCAGTACAATGTCAACGGCATGTTCGGAAACCGATACAGAACGATATGGCCGGACGGCGTATCCTGCGAGCAGGAATACGACGTACTTTCCACCGCCGTGACAAAAACGAGTCTCAAATCCGCGACGCAGACGCAAACGGTAGTTCCCTCTTACGAGGAAGGACACCTTACCAAAACCGCGCAAAACAATCTGAACTATTACTACGAATACAGTTGCGAAAATCTGGTAAACGTGAAGTACGGAACGGATACCGCAAAAACCACATTGTATTCGGCGACCTATGACGACACGACCCGTACCTACGGCACCGTATCCTCTGCAGGGCGGAATGTTGTGCGGACGGAAGATGTGTACGGTCGGACGGTCACAAAGAAAGTCGGCGGAACCAATGCCGTCACCGTCACCTACGGCGGCATGACGTGGAGAAAAGGCACGCATAACGCGGAAAGCGTCAACGGAAGTTCGTATGTGACAAAGTCCGTCGACCACGTGACATCGGAAACCACCACGTACAGCCGTAACACGATAGGCACGTCCGAATCGGTCTCCTCCGAAACGAAAAACACAAACGGAAAGAAAATTAAGACGACCTACACGCGTTCGGGCACATCCGACAATTCCGACATAAAGCAAACGAAATTCTATGATCCCGTGTCCGAACAGGAGCGGACGGCAAGCGAAAGTTCGCTTTCCTGCGAACCGCGCGTCGCCATGGGACAGCCCGGCCGCGTTCCGGTACAACTCTACAGTACCGTCTCCTACACGAAAGACGACAACGTCAAAGAGAGTCTCTCGCTGACGGAAACCTTTACCTACGACGCGTTTGACCGCGTATCGGCGCTCACGCGTACCAGCGGTGAATTTGTCGTCAATCAGACCATGCTCTACGAATCGACGGGCAACAAAAATCTGCTCCGGTTGCAACAGTTGAAACAAAAGGACAGCGCGGGATTTATTTTGCATACGGATTCTTATCAATACGACGCCTGCGGCCGCATTTCTTCTGTCAGCGGCGTATATGTCACCTCGTACGTTTACGACGGGCTCGGCCGGTTGGTGAGAGAAAACAACCGCCGGCGCAACAAGACATATACATACGCCTACGACGCTTACGGAAACATGACCGTCAAAAACACGTATACTTATACTACGGGCGAAAGACCGGCATCCGCGGTCGCAACGCAAACTTACACCTACGGCGACAGCGCCCGCCCCGACCGGCTGACGGCGGTGGACGGAAAGCCCGTCGGGTATGCAAGCAATACGAAAACGCATATTACGTCCTTTGACGGCAAAACGTACAAATGGACAAACGGCCTGTTCTCCGGCTACACCGTCGGCAATGCGACCGACGGAATGGGAACCTATACATACAAGTACAACGGGCAGGGACAAAGAATCTCGAAAAGATATACGTTCACGCCCGGAAATCAGACATTGGCGGAATATACGGCGAGCATTGTACAGGATTTCGTTTACAACGTCGACGGCACACTGCACATGATGACAAAAACTACCACCGACAAAAACGGTAGCAGCAGCACGAAACGGCTTGTTTTCCTCTATGATTCGACGGGTGTTTCGGGGTGTATGTATTCCGTAAACAACGGAACGCCGGTCACCTACTATTTCATCCGCGACGCCCTCGGCGACATTTCGTCCGTCTGCAACGCCGCCGGAAGAATCCGGGCGGAATACGCGTATGACGCCTACGGAAACTGCGCCATCAGCGGCGACTTTTCAAACGGCTTCGCCGAAGAAAACCCGTTCCG
>CAKRWK010000159.1 GCA_934417455.1 uncultured Eubacteriales bacterium | reverse complement strand
CCTTTGAACAGGTCAGAAACAGCATCGGATACCCCCATCTGAATGTCAAAATCGGTGCCACCCACGCCGGTATTACCGTCGGTGAGGACGGCGCCACCCATCAATGCAACGAGGACCTTGCCCTCATGCGCATCATCCCCGGCATGACGGTTATCTGCCCGGCCGACGCCACGGAAGCATATGCTGCAGTGGAGGCCGCGCTCCTCATGAACGGTCCCGTGTATATGCGCTTCGGCCGTTATGCCGTGCCGGATCTGTCGGCCGAAATGAAGGATTATCATTTTGAAATCGGCCGCGGCATTACCTATCGCGACGGTCGCGACGTAACGTTGGTTGCCACCGGATACATGGTGCATCTTGCCGTCGAAGCCGCCGATATGCTGGAAAAAGAGGGCATTTCCGCCCGTGTCATTGACATTCACACGGTGAAACCGTTGGATACGGAACTTCTCCTTGCCGCCGCCCGCGAGACGGGTGCCATCGTGACGGCAGAGGAACACTCCGTTATCGGCGGTCTCGGTGCCGCCGTTTGCGAAACCGTCTCTGCTGCCTGTCCCGTGCCCGTCATCCGCGTGGGTGTGGAGGACAGATTCGGTCAGAGCGGCGACGTTCCGTCGCTTCTTGCGGCCTACGGTCTGACAGCGGAGAACATCGCCGTCAAGGCCAAAGACGCCATTGCGCTCAAAAAATAAAATTTCCCGACATTTGTCGGCAAAAAGGCGGGCGGTGTCCGCCGGAAGGGGACTTATATGAAACGTGTTTTGCTGAAACTTTCGGGAGAGGCGCTGTCCGACAAAAACGGACATGTGTACGATAACGACTTTGTTGACCGCGTGGCCGCGGAAATCGCCGGGCTTGCCAAAGACGGGTTTGAGATTGCCGTTGTGATAGGTGCCGGAAACATCTGGCGCGGCCGGCAGGGCGGAGGTATGGACCGCACCACGGCCGACCATATGGGCATGCTGGCCACGGTCATCAACTCCCTTTGCCTGAAGGACGCCCTGCTGCGTGCCGGTGCGCGTGCCTCCGTCATGACCGCCGTCGCCATGTCACCGTTTGCCCTTCCGTACAGCGCGGAAGACGCCATCCGCCGGTTGGAGGATGGGGAAGTCGTCATTTTCGGTGCGGGACTCGGTATACCGTTCATGTCGACGGATACGGCAGGTGCCGTGCGCGCGGCGGAGATTCATGCCGACGCCATGTTCATGGCCAAAAACATAGACTACATTTACACGGCCGACCCGAAGCGCGACCCCACGGCCGAAAAACTCGAGGAGATTTCCTGTTCGGATATTCTGGCCCGCGGCCTGACCGCCATTGATTTTACCGCCACCGCCTTCTGTCTGTCCACCGGCATGCCGATTCGCATTTTCGGTCTGTCTCATCCCGAGGACATCGGAAAAGCCCTGCGCGGCGAGAAGGTCGGTACGGTCGTAACGGCGAAATAAAAACAAAAATTCAGAATTTATATAAAAAGGAGAACATCATGAAATTCGATACCAAAGAGTGCGAAAGCAAAATGAAAAAAAGCATCGAGGCGTATACGGAGAATCTCTCCACCATCCGCGCCGGCAGAGCCAATCCTGACGTCCTGAAAAAAATTCAGGTTGACTATTACGGTTCTCCCACAGCCATTTCCGCCATTGCGGAAATCAAAGTCACCGACGCGCGTACCATCGTGATTACCGCGTGGGACAAGAGCGTGATGAAAGGCATTGAAAAGGCCATTCTGACGTCCGACCTCGGCATCCATCCGCAGAACGACGGCTCCTGCATCCGCCTTTCTTTCCCGCCCATGACGGAGGAGAGAAGAAAGGAACTGACAAAGCAGGTAGCCAAATACGGCGAGGATACCAAAGTTGCCATCCGTAACATCCGCCGTGACGCAAACGACAAAATCAAGGCCATGAAAAAGAACAGCGAACTGACGGAAGACGAAGCCAAGGCCGGTGACAAGAGCGTGCAGGATCTGACGGACAAATATATCAAGGAGACCGATGCCGTCACCGCCGCGAAAAACAAAGAAATCATGGACATTTAAGAGATGTTTTTCGGAAAAAGAAAATCCAAAGAAACTTTCATTACGGACGAAAAGCTGGACAGTGTGGCCATCATCATGGACGGCACCGGCCGTTGGGCCAAAGCCCGTTTTCTGCCGCGCAGTGCCGGACATGCGGCCGGGGCAAAAAATCTCAAGCCCGTGCTGAACGTCTTTCGCGACATCGGCATTCACTACGTGACGCTGTATGCGTTTTCCACGGAAAACTGGAAGAGACCGAGAGAAGAGGTGGACGCCCTGATGGGGCTTGCCCTGCAGTATATCGGTATTGCCGAGAAGCAGGCAAAGGAAAATTCCGAACTCGCCTTCCGTTTTCTCGGTGACAGAACCGTTCTGACTCCGGAACTTGCTGCGGGCATGTCGTCACTCGAGAAAATGACGACGGGTCGCCCGTTTGTCTGCTCTGTCGCGTTCAATTACGGCGGGCACGATGAAATCGTTCATGCGGCCAACGAGGCCTTCCGCGAATGCGGCGGTGCCATCACGGAAAAGGATATAGAAAACCACCTTTATACCGCCGGTACACCGGCACCCGACCTTCTCATTCGCACGGGCGGGGATGTGCGCATGTCCAACTTTTTGCTTTGGCAGTGCGCTTATACGGAATTTTATTTCACAAAGACTCTGTGGCCGGATTTCGGCAGGGAGGATATTCTGGATGCCGTGCGGTCGTTTTACAAGAGAAAGCGCCGTTACGGAGGGCTGGATACCCCCGACACGACCGCCGCAGGTCGGAAAGAGAAAAAATGAAACAACGCGTTATCACCGCGGCGGTGATTCTCGCCGTGGCCGTTCCGGTTCTCTGGTTCTCGGATTATGTTGTTTATCCGTTGATACTGTCTCTGTTGGCAGACGGGGCAATGTTTGAACTGTTCCGTGCGGTAAATCTGAAAAAACAACTTGTTTTGACAATTCCGGCTTACATTCTGGCGCTTGCGGCACCGCTTTGTGCCTATGTCTTTCTTTATCTGAAAGGATTTCGTCCGCAGGAATTTCTTCTTTGGTTTACGCTGGCATTTGCCGCATATCTTCTTTATCTGTTCCTTGTGGCCGTGCTGATGCAAGGGGGGAGCCGTTACTCGGACGTGACGGTGATTTTTACCTCCACTGTGTATATTGTCGGTGCGTTTACTGCGCTGTCCGTTATCCGTTACATGGAAAACGGCGCCTACCTTCTTGTACTTGTCTTTATCGCTGCATGGATATGCGATGTGTTTGCCTATCTTGTCGGTTCTCTTCTCGGCCGGCATAAACTGATACCGAAAATCAGCCCGAAGAAAACGGTAGAAGGTTCTCTCGGCGGCATTCTCTTTGCTACCGTTGCCTTTCTTCTCTACGGATTTCTCGTCGGTCGGTTCGGCACGGTATCCCCGAAATACGGTCTTTTGGCTCTGTTCGGCGTGCTTCTTTCCGTCGTTTCCCAGATAGGCGACCTGATAGCGTCGCTCATCAAGCGGGAACACGACGTCAAGGATTACGGAAAACTCTTTCCCGGTCATGGAGGCATTCTTGACAGATTTGATTCCGTTCTGGCCGTTGCCGCCGTGCTGATGATAGTCAGCATTGTCGCGCCGCCGCTTGTCTGATTTCCGGACGTATATACGAAAGCCGAAAAGGACTGTTCACCCGCGCCGGTATCATGCGGCCTGTCGGAAACAGTCCTTTTTCCTCACAGAGGTAAATTATGTCTGCAAACAAAAACAAAAAAACCATCGCCGTCCTCGGTGCGACGGGTTCTGTCGGCACGCAGGCGTTGGATGTAGCGCGCAGTCGCGGTTATGCGGTGGATATTATCAGCGCCGGG
>CAKRWK010000158.1 GCA_934417455.1 uncultured Eubacteriales bacterium | reverse complement strand
AGAGAAAGGACGGTCGGTATCTGCTCGCTTTCGGCAAAATAAGCGGCAATCTCCTCCGCAATCTCTCCGCTGACAATGTTTTTCAGACCGGTCTGCGGTTCGGCACCTCCGACATCTTTGACAACCGACAGCGTGCCGCGCCCCACTGCGGCACCGACATCCAGTTTTCCGTTCGGTTTTCTCGGCGGCTCGGCCGCCGGATTCTCCACGTAGCACTTGACATTTCCGCGGTAATCGCCGACGGAAATCAACCGTCCGACAGGGCCGTCACCCGAGAACGTGACCGTAATCGTATTTCCGTCCTCCGGCAACATGGTTCCTATCATGGAAACCGCCGTCAGAAGCCGGCCGGCCGCCGCCGTGGCCGTCGGAGACGTTTCGTGCAATGCCATCATGTCACTCACGGGGCCGCGGCTGTTCATAATCAGCATGCGCGCCGATCCGTCATGTGTCATTGCCCGGAGAATCTGTCCTTTTTCACTCATGTGTTTGCCTCACTTATCGGATTTTTGATACAGCGCGCCGCAAAATAAATGCGGTCGCAGGTGTCGTCGCCTTCGGAAAAGTCGAAATCCCGATATACTCCGATAACGGAAAAGCCGGCTTTTTCCAAATGTTTTTTCATATTTTTCACCGTATATACGCGTTCTCTCTGCACGTCGTCGTAACGGTCATACCGTCCGTCGTCCCCTTCTTTGAAAACCGTAATGTAAAAATCGCAAATCCCGCGCTCCTTACGGTAACGGTTTTCCCATATACAGAAAGCGTCGTCCGTCGCGGCCGTATAGGTTTCCTCCCCGTACACACGCGCGAACTTATCACGGCCGTTGATGTCGAAGAGAAACAGGCCATCCGGTATCAGATAGTTGTGCACCAAAGACAGGCAACGGTCAAGGTCGCGCGGTTCGGTCAGATGATTCAGACAGTCAAGGCAGGAAACGGCGACATCCACCGTACCGTAAAGTTCAAATTCCGTCATGTCCTGACAAAGAAGCAGGATATCGTTTTGCCGATGTTCCCTTTCCGACGCGTCTCTTGCCACGTTCAGCATTTCTTCCGAAGCATCCACGCCGGTCATGTCGTATCCGCGGCGCGCAAGTTCCAGCGTCATACGCCCGGTGCCGCAACCGAGGTCGAGAATCAACTGCGGTCTCGCTTTGCATTCCTTTTTCATGATTTTCTCGAAGAAATCCGCCCAACGGACATAGTCCACGTCGCGGTTTGCTTCGTCATAAAACGGAGCCAGCAAATCGTATATCATATGTTAATCCTCCGTTATATCGAATCTTTGCAGTACTTCCGGCACACAAAGCCTGTCGGCGGTATATGCGCGCCGAAGAAGTTCGGGCGGAATAAACTCGTCGTATTTTCCGTACATCGGACATTCGTCCGACGAAAGAAGAGACTCCGGTACGACCGGCTCCCGCGAAAGAATCTCGCGGATGTGCGCTTCCGTTTCACCGGCGGAGCCCGCCTTGGCCTTGAACGTGATGTACCAACACCACTCGCTCTGAATGTCCGATATACCGAGTTCTTCCGCGTGTTTTTTAAGTATCCGTTTTATCGTCTGAAAGGCACAGGTGCCGAGCCACGGGAACAAAACATAACTCTGACCGCCGGTCGGGATAATCAACCGTGTGTCCATTTTCGCAACGGCGGCCATTTTGCGCGCCGTGGCCAGGCGCTCTTTCGCATTGTCCGACAAAAACGCATACGTTTTTTCGTTGAAAAGCACGTCGCGCATGGCTTCAAGCAGGCGTGTGTGAATTTCTCCGGTGCCACCCGGCCAGGAAATCTCCATTTTTCCGTCAACGGGTTTGACAAAAATCAGACGGCGGGGCACGTCTGTTTCAAGGACTTCCCACACACGACCGGCCAGTGCAAAACGATCACCGACAGGCGGAGGCGTGGTAATGGTTCCGATTTCTTCACTGCCGGAGCGGACTGTGAAGTCCTCACTGTCACGGAAAACCGCGTAAAATTTGTAGCTGTTGGTGATTCGTTCCCCCGAAAGGCCGACAATCAGTCCGCGCTCTTCCGTCATTTCTATATAGTCTTCCCGTATCATGAAGAGAAGCAGGTCCCTGTAATCTTCCCTGTTCAGTACGGAAAGCGGTGGCAGAGTGAGAACTCTTGATGCCAAAGCTTTCGGCGTCAGTTCGCCGGCCGAGGAAAGAATGCTGAGGGTCTGCTGAAACGCAAGGCTGAGTGGCATACGAAAAATTTTCGGCGGTTCGATAAAACGTTCCGTTGCATAAAGGTCGATAATCGCAACGCCCCGCAGAAGTTCCCACGGTATCAGATTCGGGAGCGGCGCGTTCGGAAGAGGCGTTTCCTCGCGGAACACCATCACCATCTCGGGCGGTGCTCCCCGTCGGCCGGAACGGCCGAGACGTTGGAGGAAAGACGACACCGACGTCGGTGCGCCGACCTGTGCCACGCGCTCCAGCCGCCCGATGTCAATGCCGAGTTCCATCGTCACCGTAGCGCAGGTAACAGCTTCGGTGACGCTCTCGTCCTTCATCTTTTCCTCCGCATCTTCACGGAGAGCGGCAGACAGATTGCCGTGATGGATCAGAAACACATCCCTGTCCCCCCGCGCTTTCGCAATCTGACGGAGCGTCGCCGTCACATATTCCGTCTCCTCTCTCGAATTGGAAAAGACAAGTGCCTTCTTTCCGTAAACGGCGTCATATAGAAATTCATACCCGGCATCGAGTTTTGCCCGTCCACCGCGTTCTTCCCGTGTGTCAGTGTCCCCCGGCGTTTGCTTTTCGTCCGGATTCTGTATGTAAAAATGCGCCATGCCTATCATCCAGTGCAGGGCTTCCCGCTCGGATTTCGGCACGGAAACGGGCATGCCGGTTCCCGCGCCGAGCCACGCGGCGGCTGTATCCGTATCTCCAACGGTCGCGCTGAGACCGATTCTGCGCGGCTCGTGACCTATCAGCCGGCTGAGCCTCGACAACTGGCACATTACCTGGTTGCCTCTGTCCGTTCCTATCAGTGCATGAATTTCGTCGATGACCACAAAATCAAGGCAGGAGAACAGCCGCGGAATATCGTTGGAGCGCTTCATCAGCATGGCCTCGAGAGATTCCGGTGTAATCTGCAGAATTCCCTCCGGAGTTTTCAGAAGTTTTTCCTTGTGCGAACGGCCGACGTCTCCGTGCCAATGCGTAACGGGAACGCCAGACTGGCGGAGTACCTCCTCCATGCGCCAAAACTGGTCGTTGATGAGGGACTTCAGCGGCGCAACATAAAGAACGCGAACGGACGGCGTGGCGGACGGTTTTTCAAGAATCTTCGTAAGAATCGGGAAAAAGGCCGCCTCGGTTTTTCCGGATGCCGTGGAAGACGAAAGAAGCAGATGTCCGCTCTCTTCCAGTATGACCCGCGCGGCCGCCAGTTGTATCGGCCGAAGCGATGTCCATCCGTGCGAATAGATGTATTCCTTTATGAACGGAGGAAACTTTCCGAAAATTCTGTCCGCTTCCGTCATGCACATTCTCCTTTCTGCCGAAAGTTATATTTCCAAATCAAATATATCAACTTTGTTCTTGTAAGCCATTTCATCTTTTTCCGACGTGCTTTCGCGGGGCGGTTCCCCTTCGGATTTCCGCAGAAGTTCGTCGAACGACACCGTCGGATTGTCCCGAAGGATATTCAGCAGCGTCAGATAGTCCCGTATGATTTCGCGCGGCGTCATCATTTCCTCCGCGCCGGCACGGGAAAGCGCACGTCGCATAAACGCGTTCATTTCTCCGTCGTCGAGCGGCGGCGAAGACAGATTTTCTTTCTGCATGTACAGTTTTGTCAGACGTCGTATCAGGGCATACAACTCGTTATCCGACAGGCGGCGCAGACGTATGACGGGAGAGGAC
>CAKRWK010000157.1 GCA_934417455.1 uncultured Eubacteriales bacterium | reverse complement strand
TCCGACAGCGCGGAACGTCAGTGTGAGTCTTTCGGTTTCAGCGGTTATCTCTTCCCCGTCAGGTGCCATGGCATTGAACCGGACTTCTCCGTCCGTTGCGGCACCGGCAACGATGTCGCCCTGCCCGCTCTTACGGACAGCGACAAGTTCCAGAACGCGTGCATCGTAAAACAGGCGCATATCAAATCCGCAAAGGCGGACGGCACCGCCGAGTCTCACGGTGATTTCCACCGTTTCACCTTTCTTTACCGTGGCCGGGGATACGGTAAACACATTCGGCAGGTTCTTTGCCATCGCATATACGGCACTGTCCGCCATGACATTGGTATACACGCCTTCCCATCCGACAAAGATGTGAACGCAGTCCGATGGAACATCGGGCGGCGTGGCGCTAGCGCCAGCGGGAACTTTTTCGGTTTTCCAAACGGTCACTCCGTCATATCCGTAAAACGTGACTGTATAATACACCGTCAGGCGGGTACCGCTGTCGGTCACAGTTTCCGTCGCCGTGCAACCCTCGCGGTCGCAGACGGCGGTTTTTGTCCCGTCTTCCGTCGGGGTGGCATCTCCGTTGGATACATAATTTGTGAAAAGATGTCCTAGCGGCGGCAAATCCACATCTTTACGTTTCACCTGCCGTATGCTCTCCGGAACACCGACAAAATACCCGTAGCAACCGGTACAATACCAGTATTCCCCGTGCCCCGCTGTCGTACAGGTTGCGGCAAGCCGCAACACCTGCACAAACGTGTGCACATGTTCCGTTTTCGGAACGGGAACGTTTTCCTGTCTTATCGCATGGCAGACGACGCACTCTTCATGACGAAGTCCCTCTTCCGTTTCCGTCGGTTCCACATCCGTTACCCATTCGTACCGATGCGGCACCAAGCCTTCCACGTCTGTCTCCGTCAGACCGCAGAGCGAACAGGTGCGGCGTTTCGTGCCCATCTGCCGGCAGGTTGCCGCTTTCAGCGTTTCCCATTCTCCCCAATCGTGTCTGCACTTTCCGCAAGAGAAAAGGAAAAGAATTCCGAAGAAAAGGAGGGACAAAAGAAGCACCGCACCTATGGTCACATGTCGTTTTTTCATACCGTATCTCTCCAGGAAAAATCTTACCTTTTCCGTTCACTTATTCGGGTCGATATACGGCAGGTACGCACGGAAATAATCGGCTCCCGAAAAAATCGTGGATACGGTCATGATACCCATACAGATGTAAGCGACCATGTGCGACTCCGCGGAAAACGGAAAAACAACGGGTTCAAGAAGAATGCAGAGTGTACCGACCATCTGTGATACGGTCTTGATTTTTCCGAACATACTGGCGGCCACGGTAATACCGCTCTTGCCCGCCACAACGAGACGCAGACTTGTCACGGCAAGTTCGCGGAAAAGAATTACGAGAACAACGAAAACGAAAATCAGGCCTTCCGTGGTTTCACCGGACAAAAACATGGCGGCCAGCATGGCAATCATGGAGCCTATCACCATAAACTTGTCGGCGAGGGGGTCAATGAATTTGCCGAAATCCGTCACAAGGTTGTACTTGCGCGCGATTTTGCCGTCAAGCATATCGGTGAGGGCGGTCAGTGCATAAATGACAGCGGGAACAACAAGACCCCATACCGCCATGTCTCTCATGAACAAAAGGGTGACAACAAACGCGGGGACAAGAAGGACACGCAGAAGCGACAGAGTGTTCGGAACATTCAGAACGGACTTTTTCATGGCTGAGATTTCCTTTCTTATGTATTATCAGTTGTATCCGGCACGACATGGCCGACCAAATCATAATCAACGGCTTCATCGACGGCGACATTGACAAACGTTCCCTCGGGAATCCGTTTTCCGGCACGGAAATATACTTTTCCGTCCACATCGGGCGCGTCCGCAAAGGAACGTCCGAAATGAATGCCGGCGGCCGCATCATATCCTTCGGTCAACACCTGCAGGGTGCGGCCGATTTTTTCGGCGTTCAGTTCTTCGGTGACGGTGAGTTGGGTCTGCATGAGGATGTCGTACCGATCCTGCTTGACCTGTTCGTCAATCTGTCCGTCAAATTCCGCGGCGGCGGTTCCCTCTTCGGGCGAATAGGTAAAGGCGCCGAAGTGGTCAAACCGCGCTTCCTTGACGTAGGAGCAAAGTTCGGCGAAGTCCTCTTCCGTTTCACCGGGAAAACCGACCATGGCGGTGGTGCGGAGGACGATGCCGGGAACCTCGCGGCGGAGTTTTTTCACCGTCTCGCGCACAAGCGCGGATGAACCGTGGCGGTTCATGGCGCGCAGGACATGTTCGGAAATATGCTGAATCGGAATATCCATATATTTGAGGAGACGCGGATTGTCGCGCATCTCCTCAATGAGGTCATCGGTGATTTTGTCGGGATAGCAATAAAGCAGACGAATCCACGGAATATCCGTCTCGCGGCAGATGGCACGGACAAGGTCGGCCAGTCTGTATTCGCCGTACAGGTCAAGACCGTAGCGGGAAGTATCCTGCGCGATGAGGTTGAGTTCCTTCACACCGAGCGCTTCCAGATCTTTTGCTTCCCTGACGAGGTCTTCCATGGGACGGGAACGCATTTTCCCGCGGATGAGAGGGATGGCGCAGTAGGTGCAGCGGTTGTCGCACCCTTCGGCAATTTTCAGATATGCGGAATACTCAGGCGTCGTAAGCAGACGTTCTCCGCCGAGCGGCGCTTCTTCTTTGTTGCGGAAGGAGACGTACTTTTCGCCCCTTTCCACCGCACGGCAGGCCTCGGCAATGTCGCAAAGACTTCCGACGCCGACAAGGGCGTCCACTTCCGGCATTTCTTTCATAACTTCTTCTCTGTAACGCTCCACAAGGCATCCGGTTGCAATGATATATTTACATTTCTCGTTCTTTTTCAGCCACGCGATGTCAAGAATATTGTCAATAGATTCCTTTTTTGCGCTTTCGATAAAGCCGCAGGTATTGATGACAATAATCTCCGCTTCCGTTTCGTCCGGGGTGATTTCGGACCCGGCATCATGAAGATTACGGAGCATGACTTCCGTGTCCACAAGGTTTTTGACACAGCCGAGAGAGACAAATCCGACTTTCGTCATATACGTCCTTTCACCGTCCGCGGGGCGGGCGGTCATTTCAAAAATTTTCCGAATTTCCGACGGTATTTGAGAACATAGATGCGCACGACCACCGTCAGGAAAAAGTCATACACAATGAGTGCAAGCAGTGCCACGACATACAGAATAACAATGGCAAGCGTACGGTTATCGGCGAGGAAAGATATGTCGACAAAAGAGTCCGTCCCCGTGCCGAAAAGGGGCATACCGTAAACAAAGCGCAAAACAACGAGAAAATGAGCGCCCGCCACATGGAAAAACGCGAGTTTCAGGAGCCACCAGAAGGGGCGCGGCGCCTTTTCGATGATGCCTTTCAGAATCGGGTAAAGTCCGAAAATAAGAAGATATTCCGCCCAAAGGATGCTGCCCGGGAACATCAGCGCCGAAAGGCCGGAGGTGATGAGCCAGCAAAACCATGTATAAGGGGCGCCGATTTCGAGGTAAACAAAGACAACCGTCAGCGAAGCGACGGCCGCCATTGTCAGGTCTAACGATGAAAAGACGGCGCCGAGTGTCATAAGAGCGACGCCGAGCGCACACATGACAGCGCTGAGCGTAATCTTCTTCACCTGCCGCATACCACTGTTCTTTTCTGTTTTCATACTCAGCAATACCGGGGTCCGCCGATGCAGTTGCAAAGGCAGTTCAGCATGGCCAGTTGCATACAGACATCACAGCAATCGTCGGCACCGCTGCGGCCGCTCTCTCCTTCCCCGTAGTAGGTGCTCCCGTACCCGCGGGCGCGGGTATTGAACATCTCTTTGGCTTTCTGATATTCGAGGTTGCCGGGTTCCATGGTGCAGGCGATTTCCAATTCGCGCATGGCGTCGTTGACG
>CAKRWK010000156.1 GCA_934417455.1 uncultured Eubacteriales bacterium | reverse complement strand
GCCCTAGTCCGGCACGGACGTCATCCGCGATTACGGGGAAGAGCACGTCAGAACGGGCAAACCGATTGTATACACTTCGGCGGACAGCGTGTTTCAGATTACCGCCCACGAGGACGTCATACCGCTCGAAACATTGTACGAATACTGCCGTACGGCGCGGAAAATCCTGTGCGGTAAGAATGCCGTCGGCCGCGTGATTGCCCGCCCGTTTGTCGGCACCGCACCGAATTTCACCCGGACAGCCAACCGCCGCGACTTTTCGCTCGAACCGCCGCGCGCAACACTCCTGGACGACATCAAAGCCGCCGGAACGACGGTGTATGCCGTCGGAAAGATTTTTGATATTTTTGCCGGCCGCGGCGTGACGGACTACGTACTGACGCACGGCAATGCCGAGGGGATGGCCGCGGCAATCGAAGCGCAGAAAAAGGACTTTGCCGGTCTTTGCTTTGTCAACCTTGTCGATTTCGATATGCTCTACGGCCACCGTCAGGACGTGGAGGGCTATGCCGCCGCGTTCCGCGCATTCGACGAGTGGCTCCCCTCGTTCCTCTCCGATATGCGGGAGGACGATATTCTGATTGTCACTGCCGACCACGGCTGTGACCCCGGCGACGACCACACCGACCACACCCGCGAGTATATCCCGCTCATCATATCCGGCCGTCATGTGCGTCCCGTGTCGCTCGGCGTGCGGCCGACGTATGCCGACATTGCCGCCACCGTCGCCGACTATCTCGGCGTTCCGTACGGCGGTGCCGGAAAAAGCATGTGGCCGGATTTCACCGACGGAGGGACACAGCCGTGACGGAAGAGAAAAAACGTGACCTTTGTCGCGCGGCCACGGACGCCATGCGGTATGCGTATGTGCCTTATTCGGGCTATTCCGTCGGCGCGGCTCTGCTGACGGAGGACGGCACGGTATATACCGGTTGCAATATCGAAAACGCGTCCTACACGCCGACGGTCTGTGCCGAAAGAACGGCCGTTTTCAAGGCGGTAAGCGAAGGGAAGCGGACATTTGCCGCCATAGCCGTGGCCGGCGGCAGAGAGGGCGCGGTTGACGGTTCGTCACTCCCTTGCGGTGTATGCCGTCAGGTGCTCTCGGAATTCTGCCCGCCCGATTTTTCTGTGCTGATTGTGGAAAAAGAAGGAAAATACAGAGAATACAGATTGGACGAACTGCTCCCGCATGCCTTTGATTTGTGCAACCTGCACAAAAAATGACGGCAAATTTGTAAAATTCATAGAATTTGATTTCCCATCTTGATTTTTTGTCCACGACGTGTTATAATGAATCGGCGGTGGGAAAAGCCCCCGCACAAAAAAATATTTTTCGGAGGATTTTGTTCATGAAAAAGCTCGTTGCTCTCGCACTGACTCTCGTACTCATCCTCGGTTGCTTCGGCCTGTTTTCCTGCGGGGAAGACAAAAAGGGCGATGCCTACAAGGTTGCCATGGTAACCGACTACGGTGACATCACCGACCAGTCCTTTAACCAGACCACCTATGAAGCCTGCAAGGCGTTCTGCGAAGCGCAGAATATCGAATTCAAGTACTACAAACCCGCCAGCAATGACACGGCGGCCCGTGTCTCCAGCATTGAAAGTGCTATCGACGAAGGGTTCAACGTCATTGTCCTTCCCGGTTACGCGTTCGGCGAAGCCATCGCGAAAACCTCGAAGAACTACAAGGACGTCAAGTTTATCGCGCTCGACGTTTCCAAGGGCGACCTGCTCGAAAAAATGATTCCGAATTACGACTATAATCCCGACGGCCACACCTACGAAGAGGCCGGCATTTACATGGACAACGTGTACTGCGCCGTTTACCAGGAGGAACTCTCCGGTTACATGGCCGGTTACGCTGCCGTGAAACTCGGTTACAAGAAACTCGGCTTCCTCGGCGGTATGGAAGTGCCCGCCGTTCAGCGTTTCGGCTACGGCTTTATACAGGGCGTGGAAGCGGCTGCGAAGGAAATGAACCTTGACGGCGTGGAAGTGAAGTACGTCTACGGCGGTCAGTTCTACGGCGATGCCGACATCAAGGCTCGTATGGACACATGGTACAAGGACGGCACGGAAGTCGTGTTTGCTTGCGGCGGCGGTATTTACGTTTCTGCTGCAGAGGCCGCAACGGCGGAAGGCGTCAACGGTAAGATTATCGGTGTTGACGTGGACCAGAAAGCCATCATCGACGGCAAGTACGGGAACGGTCTTACTGTGACCTCTGCCATGAAGGGTCTGTATCCCACCACGTATGACACGCTGACCGACGTCATCGTCAACGGCAAATGGGATAACTATAAGGGCAAGATTGCCACCCTCGGCCTTGTCAGCGCGACCGACCCGACCAAGAACTACGTGCAGATTCCCATGGACTCCACGCAGTGGGCAGACGGCAAATTCACGCAGGAAGATTACAAAGGACTCGTTGCCAAGATGTTCAACAAACAGATCACGGTTTCCAACGACATTTCCGCACACCCCAAGGTCGAAAAGATTACCGTAAACTACGAATCCAACATCAAATAAAGAAGATACCATTTGCGTTTCCGACATAACTGTCTGAAATAAGCGGCAAAGGAGCTGTTATGTTCTACCCGGATGTAACGGCTCCTTTCGTATAAGGGGAAAACTATGGAACAAGCATATGCCATTGAAATGAGGAACATTACCAAGCGCTTTCCCGGAATTGTCGCCAACGACAATATTACTCTGACGCTGAAGAAGGGCGAAATTCACGCGCTTCTCGGTGAAAACGGCGCCGGAAAGTCCACCCTCATGTCCGTCCTGTTCGGCCTGTATCAGCCGGAGGCGGGCGAAATATACAAAGACGGCGTCAAAGTGGACATCCGCGACCCTAACGACGCCAACGCGCTCGGCATCGGCATGGTGCATCAGCACTTCAAACTGGTGGAATGTTTTACGGTGCTGGAAAATATCATTCTCGTTGTGGAACCGACCAAAGGCGGCTTCCTGCAAAAAGCGAAAGCCCGCGAAAAAATTCTTGCTCTGTCCGAAAAATACGGACTTCATATTGACCCCGATGCCAGAATCGAGGATATTACCGTCGGTATGCAGCAACGTACCGAAATTTTGAAAATGCTCTATCGGAACAATGATATTCTGATTTTCGATGAGCCGACGGCCGTGCTGACGCCGCAGGAAATCGAAGAACTCATGGACATCATGCGCGGCTTTGCCGCCGAGGGAAAAAGCATTCTTTTCATCTCTCACAAACTGTCCGAAATCATGGCGGTCGCCGACCGCTGTACCGTTCTGCGCAAGGGAAAGTGCATCGGAACGGTCAATGTCAAAGATACGACAAAAGAAGAACTGTCCCGCATGATGGTCGGGCGCAACGTTGTGTTCAACGTGCCGAAAGACGACGCAAAACCGGGGGATACGGTGCTCCGCGTCCGCGGTCTTACCGTGGCGGACAGACATCATAAAAAGGATGCCGCGCGGAATGTTTCCTTTGATGTGCACGCCGGGGAAATCGTTTGCATTGCCGGTATTGACGGCAACGGTCAGTCCGAACTGATTTACGGCCTGATGGGGCTTGACCCCGTGAAATCCGGCGAGGTGACCTTCCTCGGGGAAAACATCACCCATGCGTCCATCCGTGAGAAGAACCGCGATATCAGTTACATCCCGGAGGACAGACACAAACACGGACTTGTTCTTGATTATTCTTTGGAGAACAATATGGTACTGAAAGAGTACTATCAGCCGGAATTTACGAACAAAGCCGGTTTTTTGAAGAAAAAAGATATACGGCAGTACGCCGAACAACTGATAACCGAGTACGACGTGCGTTCCGGACAGGGAGCCGTCACGTCGGCACGGAGCATGTCGGGCGGCAACCAGCAGAAGGCCATCATCGCCAGAGAACTGAACCGCGCGCATCACCTCCTGATTGCCGTACAGCCGACGCGCGGCCTCGATGTC
>CAKRWK010000155.1 GCA_934417455.1 uncultured Eubacteriales bacterium | reverse complement strand
ATCGAACACAATCATCTCGCCGTCAAAGGCAGGATAGACCTTTCCGAACATACACCTGGCCGTGTCGTTGACAAAATAAGCCTCAATGCCGTAAAGAATTTTCAGGTCCTTGTTGCCCGATTTCTCGAGAGCGAGCATAACCTCGGGGTATGCCTGCACGTTTCCGTGATCGGTGACGGCAATGGCCGGATGCCCCCAACGGATGGCTGTATTCACGATTTCTGCCGGGGTAATCAAGGCGTCCATCTGAGACATGTTGGAGTGCAGGTGAAGTTCCACGCGTTTTTCCGTCGCGCGGTCCTCCCGTTCGGCGCGGCGGATTTTTTTCATGCCGCGGAGCGTGAGAAAAGGCTCATTGTCGAATTTGTCGCGAAGAATGCGTCCGGCAACAGCCACGTGCATGCCGACTTTCAGTCCTTTATACCAGTCGGCTTCGGTGACAGGACAAGTTTTCTTTACATAAACAGAAGCGCAACCGTCAGAAATGCCAATCGTACATGTCACTTTTTCACCCGTGCGGGTTTCCCTGTCCGAAAGTTCAAAGATGGTTCCGAGGAACACCGCAGCAGAGCGGATACGTTCCACATCGGACAGTGCATCCGGTTCCGATATGTAAAAATCGTCCCCGTACAGGTGCTCCGCGTCGCGGCAATCGTACAGGGAAAGCCCCCGGCGGTACTGCGTCTCGCCGGTCGGGGCCGCCGGCGCATCGTCGGCCGGGATAACAAGACCCGACCGGCGTTCAAAATCGTATTGCGGATCCTCGGCACGCGCCATGGCTTCTCTGTCAGCAGCCGCGCGGGCTTTCGCTTCTGCGGCCTGTCTGGCCGACTGTTCCTCGGCGGCGGCCAATGCGCGACGGCGATTTTCTTCCAGTTTTGCCTGATAGGCTTCGGTATGCGCACCCCGACGGATAACGAAATTCCGCTTCAGCCGGTAACGGTTATACAGAATACCGGAAAGCAGTCGCTCGGTGTCGGCCGTGCGGACAAAGGCCACGCCCGTCTCGTCAAACGGGATGGCCACGGTGAGGGTTTCTCCGTCGTCCGTCACTTCGGCACCGCGGAAGAAGCCCATGGTTACGGCGCCGCAAAGCGCGGCTTCCGCATATATTTCCGGAAAATAGTCAAGGGAGAACTCCTCCGGCGCAAAATGCGGCAGGATGCGCACGGACTTCATGCCGTACGTCGCACAGCATTCGTCGGCAATTTCATAAAGAATTTCCGCGTCCACGTGATTTGAAAAATCAATGTCGATTTCCCAGCAAAGCCGCTCCGCATCTACGGCGCGGGGGTCGCACGGCAAAGTGCCTTCCGACAGGATTTTGCGCTTGTCCGGCGTCGGTTCATAGCGACGGAACACGTCAAAAAAGTTTTTTGCCACCGATGGTTCTCCTTTTTCCGTTTCCGGGGGATTTACATATGTCTGATTTCTTCTATCAAAGCGTCAATGAGTTCGCTCTCCGGTATTTTGCGGACAATCTTTCCTTTTTTGAAAAGCAGGCCTTCGCCCTTTCCGCCGGCAATGCCGATATCGGCTTCCCTTGCCTCGCCGGGACCGTTGACAACGCACCCCATGAGGGCAACTTTCAGAGGTTTGTCCGTCAGGTGCTCTTCCGCTGCGCGACGCTCAAAAGTTTCCGCCATGCGGATAAGATTAATTTTTGTGCGACCGCAGGTCGGACAGGAAACGATGTCCATTCCCGGACGGCTGTCCAGTCCCAATGTGCGCAAAATCTGTCTTGCGGCGGCAATTTCGTGCACGGGATCTTCCGTCAGCGACACGCGCACCGTGTCCCCGATTCCCTCGGCAAGGAGCGTACCGATACCGACGGCGCTCTTGACGGCGGCGGCATAGCGCGCGCCCGCTTCCGTCACGCCGAGGTGGAGCGGATAGTCCGTCATCCGCGAGAGAATGCGGTTGGCCTCTATCATCATCGAAACGTCGGACGCCTTGACGGAAACGGCAATATCGAAAAAGTCGAGTTCTTCGAGAATGCGGATATGCCCCATGGCGCTCTCCGCCAGAGCCTCGGCCGTCGGACGGCCGTATTTTTCCAGAAGACGGGGTTCAAGCGAGCCCGTATTGACACCGATACGGATGGGAATGCCTCGCTCGCGGCAGGCACGCACCACAGCCTCGGTATGTGCTCTCTCGCCGATATTGCCGGGATTGATGCGGATTTTGTCCGCGCCGGCGGCGACGGCGGCAAGGGCGATTTCGTAATTGAAATGAATATCCGCGACGAGCGGTATATGCACGCCGTGCGTTTTCAGGTAGCGGAAAGTATCCGCCGCCGCGACGTCGGGAACGGCAAGGCGCACGATGTCGCACCCGGCCTCCTCCAACGCCCGGATCTGGCGGAGGGTGGCCTCGGCGTCATGCGTATCCGTATTGGTCATGGACTGCACCGGAATCGGCGCACCGCCGCCGACGGGTATATCTCCGACATGAATCTGTCTTGTGATTTTTCGGGAAATGACGGAATCTTTCATTGTTTTTCAAATCCTGTGTTTTTTGTTCCGGCCTCAGCCGAAAATCAGCGTGAATACGTCCTTGACCATGACGACGGCCGTCAGGCCGAGGAGGAGAAAGAGGCCGACTGTGTTGATAATGCCCTCGACTTTCGGGGGAATGCGCCGTCTTGTGACAATTTCGGCAAGAGTAGTAACGAGACGACCGCCGTCCAGCGCGGGAATGGGCAGAAGGTTCATAACGCCGAGGTTGATGCTGATCAGCGTCGTGATATTGAGAAGGGATATAAGGCCGTTCTGCGCTGCCTCGCCTATGGCGGAAGAAAGACCGACAGGACCGGACACGGCACCGAGCGTATACCGTCCCGTGATGAGGTCAAAGATGGACTCCCAACACATGCGCACAATAAGAACGGAACGGCGGAAGGCGTACCGAAGAACGCCGCCGAACGTTTTTTCTCTGCCGTAGATAACAAAATCCGTTGTACCGAAGGATTGACCGGACGCTTCCGTCCCGGGAAAAACGACACCGGAAATGACAATGACTTCTCCGTTGCGCAGCACCGTGACGTCCACGGGTTTTGTTCCCTGTCGCATGACTTCATAGCCGAGTTCGTCGGCATACACCACGCGTTTTCTGCCGATTTTCAGAATCGTATCCCCGACCATAAGTCCGCTGTCCTCCGAAGAAATCGCATTCTTGCTTTCTTCTTTGGAGACAAACGAGTGAATCGTGGTCGTCGGAATCAGCCGCACGCTCGCACAGACAATGATCATGATAAGAACGCCGACCACAATATTGACCGTCGCGCCGGCGGCCGTGATAATCAGCCGCTGCCACGCGGGCTTTTTGTGAAAGGCGTTCGGATCGTCCGATTCGTCATCCTCTCCCGCCATGGCGACATAGCCGCCGATGGGCAAAACGGAGACAGCATAACGGATGCCGGTTTTCTTCGACGTGTAATGGCAGAGCTCCGGTCCCATACCGACGGAAAATTTCACGACGGTGACACCGAAAATTCTCGCGAAAATGTAGTGGCCGAACTCGTGAATCAAAATCAGAAATCCGAAGACGAGAATCGTCACGAGGATGGTCAGAAGTGTTTGAAGTATCTGGGGCATGCGTATTATCCTTTCTGTTTTGCCCGTTCGACGAAGGCACGGGCAACTTCTCTTGCGTGTCTGTCCGCCTCCGTGCGCCGTGACAGTGTATCGGCGGCGGTCTCTTCCGTGCAGGCATCGAACACCTGCGAGACACATTCGGCAATCCGGAAAAACGGCAGGTCACCGGCAAGGAAGGCACCAACGGCCACTTCATCCGCAGCGTTCAACACCGCGCCCATGCCGCCGCCCATGGCATGGGCACGGCCGGCCAGGGCGTGAAGCGGAAATGCGTCGGTATCCGGACGGGCAAAGGTCATGGGTCCGACGGAAAAGAAGTCGAGCGGACGGCCGGCGGACGGATGTCTTTCCGGGTAATCGACGGCGTACTGC
>CAKRWK010000154.1 GCA_934417455.1 uncultured Eubacteriales bacterium | reverse complement strand
GCCAACGGCCGTATCATTCTCGACCCTCGCCTGAAGGCACACGCGAAAATCGGAAAAAACATCCGTTTTGTCGGCTCCGGCAAACAGATACGAATTTTTGCCGAGGAAGTCTGGCAGGAAAGAGAGCAGAAACGTGACCTTTCGGGTCTGCGCGAAATTATGCGCACATACGGGTTATAATATAAAAGGTAGAAACGAAAAGAGGGCTTTTGTGTATGTCTGATATTCCCTTTGTTCACACATCGGTCCTTCTTAAGGAGAGCGTCGACGGACTGAACGTGAGAGACAGTTACACATATGTCGATTGCACCACTGGCGGTGGCGGTCACTCTTTGGAGATTGCGCGCCGCATGGGTAAAAACGGCAGACTTATCTGTTTTGACCGTGACGAATGCGCGTTGAAAGCTGCCGGCGAAAGACTGGCAGCATACAGATATAAAATCACTTTCATTCACGATAACTTTGAAAACATCGGCACGCATCTGACAGCACTCGGTATCAAAAACCTCGGCGGTGTTCTTGCCGACCTCGGTTGCAGTTCCCCGCAGTTTGACAATCCCGAACGCGGGTTCAGTTATATGCACAATGCGAGACTGGACATGCGTATGGACACGACGGCGCCGCTTGACGCGTATACTGTGGTCAATACATATGGTGAGGATGAACTCCGACGCATTATTTCGGAATACGGTGAAGAACGGTTTGCGGGACGCATTGCCGCCGCTATCGTGAGAGCCCGTGAAAACGCCCCCGTAGAGATGACAGCCGAACTTTCGGACATCATCAAGAGCGCCATCCCCGCCGCAGCGAGAACCGACGGCCCCCATCCGGCCAAAAGAACATTCCAGGCCATCCGTATTGAAGTCAACAAAGAACTCGACGCCATTGCGCCCACTATACGCAGGGCGACCGATTTTCTCGTCAGTGGCGGTCGTATCGCCATGATATCCTTCCATTCACTGGAGGACAGAATCATCAAAGATACCTACCGGGAACTTTCTTCCGGGTGCATCTGTCCCCGCGATTTTCCCGTTTGCGTCTGCGGCAGAAAGCCCGTGATTCGCATCGTCAACAAAAAACCGATTCTGCCGACCGATACGGCGGAAAATCCGAGAGCGCGCAGTGCGAAACTCCGCATTGCCGAAAAAATCTGAAAAACAAAATTCACATATAGCAGGAAAGTAAAGGAGAAAAACCATGGCAGCCATCAATTACACCTACGACGCATTGTACGAAACTATGAAAAACCATTTCACAGTCGTCAAAGACAACTGTGAGTACACCCTCGGCGGCTATATGCGCACCAAAGCCGGCGAGAAAACCCAAGGCAAAAGTCTGCCCATGGCGGTTTCTCACACGGCCAAAGCCCCGGCCGTCATCCACAATATTCTCGTCTATGTCAATGACAAAATGACGGTGAAGGAAGCGCCCGCACCTGAAAAGACGCTGACGTCTTTCCCTCTTCGCGCGTCGCTCTCGTCCCTTGCCGCAGCACTGTTGCTTTGCACGCTGATGTTCTCTTTCGCCGGCATCAGCAAACTGACGGGACGCGCGGTAGCCGCCGATGTACGCACGGCTTCCGTCCGTATGACAGAGGAAGAAAAAACCACGGCCGGCGAAATGATTACGGAACACGTAGCATATGAAGCAAACGTATAAAACGTTCATATCGCACGGAATACATTCATAAGATGATAGCGGTGACCGAAAGGCCGCCGCTATCATTTTTTGTATTCCGGAGAAACCGATGAAAAAAGAAAAAATACAAGGTACGGGCACACTACCCGTGACAAGAAAAAGACTTCTCATTATCGCCACGGCCCTTTTCCTGTTTCTCTGCTATCTGTTTGGAAACCTGTTCCGCATCGGTGTTCTGATGCATGAGTATTATAAACAGAAAGTATATGACGAAATTACCACGACGTCGACGCTCCGTGCAAAACGCGGTAATATCTACGATACCAACATGAATCTTCTGGCCACCACGGAGACCACCTGGCGCATCTTTCTGTCCACGAGAGAAATCCGCCGGAAAATGAAAACGGACGGCGTCGCATACGACACGGTAATAGCGGACGGTCTCTCTTTTCTTTTTGGAACGGACCGAGACGAATTACTTGAAAAAATCCGAAATACGGGCGTGCTCGACGTCACAGTCAAAAAATCCGTCAAGGAAGAAGAATACAAAAAAGTCCTGGATTTTATTGAAAAGAACAATCTTTCGGGGCTTGTATGTACGGAGGCGCAAAGCCATCGCTATTATCCCTACGAAACCATGTTTGCCCACGTTCTCGGCTTTACGGGAAGCGACAATCAGGGGCTTTACGGAATCGAGTATACATACAACGACCAACTTTCCGGCAAAAACGGCCGTTACCTGTACGCAAAAGACGCCAACGGCAGGGTTATGCCGAACGAATATGAAAGTTATATTGAAGCGGAGGACGGTCACAGTCTGGTAACGACGCTGGATGCATACGTGCAGGAAGTACTGGAGGGCGAACTGGAAAAAATCCGTGTCAATCATATGGTAAACAACCGTGTGACGGGAATTGTCATGGATGTATCGACCGGTGCCATTCTGGCCATGGCGACGTCGTCCCCGTTCAATCCGAACGACCCGTACACTCTTGATTCCTTTTCCGATGAAAAACTGAACGCATGCGGGTACGAACCGGGCAGTGACGAGTATAGGGCGAAAAAGCGGGAACTGATGGAAATCATGTGGTCGAACAAAGCCGTCAGCGAAACATACGAACCCGGTTCCACCTTCAACGTGGTGACGGTATCGACGGCGCTGGAACTCGGTGTGGCCAACGTCAACGACCGTTTTTCCTGTGTCGGTTATTACAACGTCGGCGGATGGCGTATCCGCTGTCATAAAGCCGGCGGTCACGGACACGGTTTCACCCTTGCCTACGGACTGCAGATGTCCTGCAACCCGACCATGATGCAACTGGCCGAACGTATCGGGGCCGAAAACTTTTACCGCTATGTGGAAAAATTCGGATACCTCAAAAAAACAGGTATCGACCTGCCGAGCGAGGCGTCGACGATTTTTCACAAACCGGAAAACATCGGTTCGACGGAACTGGCCACCGCTTCCTTCGGTCAGCGTTTCAAAGTCACTGTAATAGGACAACTGACGGCCATCGCGGCTGTTGCCAACGGCGGCATGTCTGTGACGCCGCATGTTGTTGACAAAATTATAGATAAAGACGGCAACACGGTATCCTCTTTTTCCTCCGCACAAAATTCCACCCGTATCATCAGCGAAAACGTGGCGAAAACGGTCTCTTCCATATTGGAAGAGGGCGTCAGCGGCAACGGCGGAGCGAAAAACGCGCATGTCGACGGATACAAAGTGGCAGCCAAAACGGGCACCTCGCAGAAGTTCGACATATTGGACGCCAACGGGAATTCTTACCTCCGTATCGGTTCCACCGTGGCTTATGCGCCTTCCGATGAAAGCGGCGTGGCTGTCATCATCGTTGTCGACGAACCGACAAGTCAGGTCAAATACGGAAGCACCGTTGCGGCGCCGTATGTATCCGACCTGCTCGGCAAGGTGCTTCCCTATCTCGGTTACCGGAAAAATGCAAAGTCCGAAGAGGTCACCCTCCCCTCCTACGTAGGCATGAACATCCGCACCGCAGAAAAGAAACTGACGGATACCGGCATCACCTATCGCGTTATCGGAGACGGAGATGTCGTTCTGTCCCAGTTTCCCGCCGGCGGCGAAACGGTAGAGGGCGGCAGCACCGTAAACATGTATATTGCGCGCTCCAAGCGAGACAACATGGTTTCCGTTACCTCCGTGACAGGTTTGCAGGTCAGCGAAGGCACCGCCGACCTGCAGCGCCAGAACCTGGTGGTCAGCGTTGTGGAACAGCCCAGCAGCGAGGCCGAGGGCACTATTCTGAACCAGGAACCTGCTGCAGGCACCCAGGTACGCATCCGCAGCACGGTGC
>CAKRWK010000153.1 GCA_934417455.1 uncultured Eubacteriales bacterium | reverse complement strand
GACAGAAAAAAGCATGGTGAATTCCTCTTTTTGCACTTCTGATTTTTATTGTTTTCCCGGAAACTCAATGAGAAACGAAGAACATCAGCGTGAAAAGTCCCGTGATAACCCATGTACCGACGGAAATTTCTTTGTCCTTGCCGGTGAAGATGTGAAGCACCACATAGGAAAGCAGGCCGAAGGCGATACCGTAGGAAATATTGTAAGTGAACGGCATCATGGCCATGGTGAGGAATGCGGGCAGTGCGGCCAGCGGATTCGACCAGTCAATATCGCGCACGCAGCCGATCATCAGCACGCCGACATAAATCAGCGCGGCGGCATATGCGGCAGCGGGAATCAGCGCGGCCACGGGAGAAAGAAACATGGCAAGGAAGAACATCGCGGCCGTCACCATCGAGGAAAGTCCGGTACGTCCGCCGGCGGCCACACCGGAAGAAGATTCGACAAAGGTTGTCACCGTCGAGGTACCGCAGACGGCACCGGCGCAGGTGGCAATGGCGTCTGCGAGCATGGCGCGGTCCATGTTCGGAACCTCTTCCTCGCCCTTTTCGTTTTTCACGAGCAGATTACCGCCGCGGCAGGCACCGTAAAGCGTACCCATGGTGTCGAACATATCGACCATGCAGAAGGCCAATGCCGTGGTGGCAAACGCGACAACCAGACCGCCGACGTTATTTCCTTCTATACTCAGATAAGCGCTGAAATCGAATCCCTCCGTGAAAACTTTGCCGAAGGACTCCTGACCGAAGGCACGGAACGCGTCAAAGGGATTGAGAGTTTTGCCGTCGAAAAAGCCGTCATAGAAGCCGTTCACCGTCAGGCCGAGCAGATAATAGAGGGCGGTGCCGCCGAGAATGCCCCAGAGAACAGAGCCTTTGACCTTGCGGTGCGCCAGCACCGTAATGGCAAAGAGGGTGGCAATCGTGACGAGCATGGGCATAACGGAGCCCCATGTGGCCGCGCCGAGAAGATTGAAGGAAGCGAGGGTCACGCCCGTGGACGGGTCCTTCACGATTATACCGGCGTCCTGCAGACCGAGAAAAGCGATAAACAGACCGATACCGGCGGGAATAGCCGCTTTAATGACGGAAGGAATGGCGGAAAAGATGATTTTGCGAAGTCCCGTGACGGTCAGAACAACAAACACGATGCCGTCCACAAGAACGAACAGAAGCGCGTTGGCATAGGTGAATTTCAATCCGAGACAGACGGAATACACGAAGAAGGCATTGAGACCCATGCCCGACGCCTGCGCCAGGGGCAGATTGGCGAGAAGGCCTATCAGCACCGTGCCGATAACGGCAGAGAGCGCCGTTGCGATGTAAACCGAGAAATAATACTTTTCGTCGAGCGTAGCGAACATACCGGCATTGACCATGAGGATATAGGCCATGGCCATGAAGGTCGTCAGACCCGCGACGATTTCCGTGCGCACATTGGTATTGCGCTCGGAGAGGTGGAAAAACTTGTCCATGAGAGACACTCCTTATGAATTATTGAGACAAACCATTATAACCCCCGGACCGGTATTTGTCAAGTCAAAAAACGACAATCGTCCGAAATCGAAGGAAAAGCATAGACTGAAAGAGAGAAGTACGGCCGCAGGGCCGAAAGAAAAGGAGAGGGGGAGCATTCCCCGCGAAAAGATGGAAGAAAAAAGAAGGGTCCGCCTTTGCGACATGCGCGAAGGGGACGTGGGATTCGTGCGGGCACTGCACACGACGGGCAATATGCGGCGACGGTTTCTCGACCTCGGTCTGACCGCGGGCGCGCCTGTTCGCTGTGTCGGGCAAAGTCCGGCGGGAGATCCGTCGGCCTACCTGATTCGCGGCGCCGTCATCGCCATACGGCACGCAGACGGCCGCACGGTGGAAACAGACATCACCGAACACAAACAGAGGTAATCACATGACAGGAAAACGGACGGCAGAGAAAGCGAAAAAAACCTATACGGTGGCGCTGGCCGGCAATCCGAACGTCGGGAAAAGCACGCTGTTCAACGCGCTGACCGGCATGAAACAACACACGGGCAACTGGCCCGGCAAAACCGTGGCCACCGCCGTCGGTTATGCGGTGGGAGAAAAGTATACCTACCGCATGACGGACCTGCCCGGGACGTACTCCCTGATGGCACATTCGGCCGAAGAGGATGTGGCAAGAGAATTTCTCTGCTTCGGCGGCGCGGACATCACCGTTGTCGTCTGTGACGCCACCTGCCTCGAACGCAACATGAATCTTGCCTTGCAGGTCATGGAAGCGACGGGCAGAGTCGTTCTCGCCGTTAATCTGATGGACGAAGCCAAACGCAAAGGCATCCGCATAAACACGGAAGAACTTTCAAAGCGGCTCGGCATCCCGGTGGTTGGCACTGTGGCGCGAAAAAAGAAGACTCTCCGCCGCCTGCTTTCCTGTATAGACGACGAAATTGATAATAAAAGTTTGCAAAACAAGAGAAAAATCATATACCCGGATGTGATAGAAACACAAAAAGTCGCGGTATCCGCCGCACTCGTAGAAGACGGGATTCCGTGCGCAAACGCGGACTTCCTCGCCCTGCGACTGATGGAGGGCGACAAGGAAATGACACAACTCGCAAGAAAACATATCGGCGCCCCGTTTGACACGGAGGGGTACACGGCGGGCGCGCTTGCAGATGCCGCAGCAGCCTTCGGCCTTGCGGGTATCGACGCCGACACCTACCGTGACCTGACAGTCGGCGCACTGGTCGAAACGGCGGAAAAGGTCTGTCGCGGTGCCGTCACGAACGAATATGACGACCCGCACGCCGCCGACCGGAACATCGACCGCCTTCTGACGGGAAAGCGGACGGCATATCCCTTCATGCTTCTGTTTCTCGGATTGTTTTTCTGGCTGACGATTTTCGGCGCCAATGCGCCGTCCGCCGCGCTTTCTTCCCTTTTCGGATGGGCGGAAGAGGGACTCGCCACCCTACTGTGCCGTCTCCATGCGCCGCCGTGGCTGACGGGGCTTTTCTGCGAAGGCATTTTCCGTGTCACGGGGTGGGTGGTTTCGGTCATGCTCCCGCCGATGGCGATTTTCTTTCCGCTGTTCACTTTTCTTGAAGATGTCGGTTATCTGCCCCGCATCGCCTATAACCTCGACCGTCCCTTTCACGCCTGCCGCGCCTGCGGCAAACAGGCGCTGACCATGTGTATGGGGTTCGGTTGCAACGCCGTCGGTGTGACGGGGTGCCGCATCATCGATTCCGAGCGCGAAAGACTTCTCGCCGTTCTGACCAACAGTTTCGTGCCCTGTAACGGGCGCTTCCCGACCGTCATTGCCCTTCTGACGATTTTCTTAATCGGCACGGGCGGCGGCTTTGCCGCCTCGCTCGGAGCGGCGGGACTGCTCCTCCTCGCCGTGCTTCTCGGCGTCGGCATGACGCTGCTTGTCACCTTTCTTCTCTCCCACACGCTCTTGCGCGGCGCGCCGTCCTCTTTCACGCTGGAACTTCCGCCCTACCGTCCCCCGCAAATCGGAAAAATTCTTGTCCGATCCGTCTTTGACCGCACGCTGTTTGTCCTCGGACGCGCGGTGTCGGTCGCCGCGCCGGCGGGCGCCGTGCTTTGGGTTCTGGCCAATGTCACCGCGGGCGACGGCACGCTCCTCTCCGTCCTGTCGGCCGCCCTTGACCCTGTCGGCCGCGTGCTCGGTCTTGACGGCGTGATACTTCTCGCTTTTCTTCTCGGCTTTCCCGCCGGGGAAATCGTCGTCCCCATCATTCTGATGGCATACCTCTCCGAAACCGCCCTGCAGGACGTCGGTACCTATGCCGCCATGCGCGAGGTGTTCCTCGGCGCGGGCTGGACGGTGAAGACCGCCGTCTGTACCGTTCTGTTATGCATATTCCATTTCCCTTGCTCCACGACGCTTATCACCGCTTACAAAGAAACAAAAAGCAAAAAATATACTTTTAATTGAACAAGGAAAAAGAGTAGAAGATAGAAAATGTCCAATTCAGAA
>CAKRWK010000152.1 GCA_934417455.1 uncultured Eubacteriales bacterium | reverse complement strand
TACCGGACTGGATGGGAGCGTAATCGTTCAGAGCCTTCGCCATGGGAGCCAGGCAGTTGGTGGTGCAGGATGCGGCGGAAATGATCTGATCGTCTTTCGACAGCGTCTTTTCGTTGACGGAGAAGACAATGGTCTTCAGGTCGTTGCCGGCAGGAGCGGAAATAACCACTTTCTTGGCGCCCGCGTTGATATGTGCCATGGATTTTTCTTTCGAGCAGTAGAAACCGGTGCATTCAAGGACAACGTCAACACCGAGTTCGCCCCAAGGGCAGTTCGCAGCGTCCTTGTCCGCGTAGATTTTCAGGGTCTTGCCGTCCACCGTAATGGTGCCGGCTTCGTCGTCGGCAGATACGGTGTGCGTATGCTCGCCGATTCTTCCGCAGTAGCCGCCCTGCGCCGTATCATACTTGAGAAGATGAGCCAGCATGCTGGGCTTCGTCAGGTCGTTGATAGCGACGATTTCGTAACCTTCTGCGTCGAACATCTGACGGAAAGCCAGACGGCCGATACGGCCGAAGCCGATGATCGCAACTTTTACTTTTGCCATAGTTTTTATCCTCCGGAAATAAATTTTGTTCTTTTCATGCGGAAGCGGCGCGACTTTCGTTTGCCCCTTCCATACCGACGATAATTATATCACAAAACTTTTCAATATACAATAGGATTGACGAAAATTTAACAAATTCGGTGAAATTTATGAAAACCCGCCGTCTTTTCCCGCTCGGTTCTGTGAATTTTTCTCCGAAAATTCCCGATTCACGAGTTGTCTGAAGCGGATAAGCGTCGGAACGGCGGACAGACGCCGCGGTTCCCTTGCCATGCGGAAAAGCCATTCCGCACCGTATCTGCGGAACAGAGACGGTGCACGGCGGCGTTTCCCGGCATAAATGTCGAAACTTCCGCCGAGCCCGATGTACAGCGTCGCGGGGCAGACGGCGGACAGACGGTCGATGAGAATTTCCTGTTTCGGCGTTCCGAGACAGACATACATGAGGTCGGGACATGTGTTGCGCACGGCGGCCGTCACATCCGCTTCCGTATAGGAATATCCGTCCTTGACAAAACAGCAGGACAGGCCCGGCGTGCGCGCCTGAAGATAAGAGAAAGCCGCAGCCGCGACACCGGGCGCCGCGCCGAGAAGCGCTATACGGCAGGTGGCTGTGGGGAGCTCTTCCCCGAGTTCCACGCCGGGCAGCGTGTCCGTAGGCACCCCGGCGCGCATAAGCGCGCGTCGGATGCCGATGCCGTCCGGTATATTCAGTGTCGCGCGGTTGAGGACATCCCTGACCGCCTCTTCGTGCACCGCTCCCATGACCATCAGCGGATTCAATGTGTACACCCGCCCGCCGACGCCGAGAAGTGCCCGCACGGCGCCGAGAAGTTCCTCTCTTTTTCCGGCCGAAACACCGACCCCGCATATCGTTGTTCTCGTCACAAAAACCGCCTGCTTTCTTCGGAATACGGAAAGTATGGCGGATTTTTCCGGTTTTATTCATTTTCTCGGCCGTCGCCGCAAAAAACAAATTCTGCCTTGCTTTTTTACAGCAATGCTTGATTTATCCGTGATTGGCCAGACGGGCAACCCACGTTCTGTGGACTTTCATGGCGCCCTTCGGACAGAACTCCTGACAGCAAAAACAGCGAATACATTTCTTCCTGTCGATATGCGCCTTTCCCTTCACCATGGCGATGGCGCCGGCGGGACACACCCTCCCGCACATATTGCACCCGACGCAAAGAGATGTTTTCAGTTTCGGTTTGGCGGTCAACACCGCGCCGACGGCACTGCCGAATATGTTTTTTATCACGCTGTCCGAAGTACCTTTGAATCCGAGGCTGTGGCGGACGGCAATGTTCTTGTAATCGTCGATGACAAAGGCCTGCCAGTTGCCGTCCACGGACAGTTCTTCCGCCGTCGCCGGAATCAGACCGCGGTCATAAGCGGCTTTCAGCGTCGGAACGGCGTCTTTGCCGAGGCCAATCAGCCGCGTGGCAAGGAGGTCAAGCGCATGAGACGAACGGGAAACCAGAAGGCATCCGATGTTCCGCGGCTCTCCCGCCGTCGGACCGTTGCCTTCCATGCCGACAATCGCGTCACAAACGGAGAGCACCGGACGGAAATACTCGTTGAGGTCAACCAGCATGTCGGCAAACGCCTCATATGAAGGGTAACGGAAGTGATACTCCGGCTTGCAGGTGCCCGGCACGGTACCGAACAGATTTTTGACAGCACCGGAATATCCCATCATGCCGTGTGTTTTCAGTTTGCAGACATCAATCATCGCGTCCGCATCGTCGAGATACCCGGTGTATGTAAAGTGTCTTGCCTGTTTCCCTTCCGGAAAATTCGCTTCCTTTTGTGAAAAATTGTCGTTGAGGGTCACGCCGTCGCGGACGCAGTCGCGCACGCCTGTCGCGGAATAAACATGTCCGACATAAGATGCAGTGTAAAGGCCGCCGGGAGAATCCCCTATCACAACCGTCGCGCCGCGCTCGCAAAGCATATCGCACAGGGCCCGTATGACGACGGGATGCGTTGTTGCCGCCTTTTCCGCCGCCATGGAACTGACAAGATTCACTTTCAGCGCAACTTTCATGCCCGGCCGGAGAAAATCAAATCCCCCGACGGCATCGATGGCCTCGCGCAAAGCACATCTTACCTTATCATATATATAGCCGTCACAGGCGCGGACGGCAACCGCTGTCTGATTCAAAATGCAACTCCTTTGTTTTTTCATCTATTCTACCACATATCGGCGACATTTTCCAGTCTTTTTTGAAATTCCGCCGAAAATCCGCAAAGAAAGGCAATCAACATGAAAAAAATGGCTTTTTACGACGGCAAATGGATGCCGTGCGAAGAAGTGCGTGTCCCGCTGTCCGACCGTTCCGTATTTTTCGGCGACGCGATTTACGAGGCCGCCATGATACACAAAAACCGCATCTATCTGCTGAAAGAACATGCGCTCCGTTTCTTCCGCAGTGCGAGAGCCGTCGGCATACCGCTTCCCTGCGCACCGGCGGAACTGCGCGCACTCACGGAAGAAGCCGTCGCTTTTACCGAAGGAGAAACGGCATTTCTGTATCTTCAGCTTGCCAGAGGAGGAAGCACACGCGCCCATGCATGGCCGGACGGCGAAAAGAGTCATCTGCTGATGACAGTCGAACCGACGGCCGAGCCGAATCCGGAACGTATATTGCACCTGCACGCGGTGCCCGACATACGGTACGGCCTGTGCGACGTCAAAACCGTTAATCTACTGCCGAATGTTCTTGCCTCCAAGGAAGCGCAACGGCGCGGCGCGGATGAAGCGGTGTTTGTCCGTGACGGAGTTGTCACCGAGTGTGCTCACTCCAATATTTCCATCATCTGCGGCAAACGGCTGATAACGCACCCGCTCGGACACCTCATTCTCCCGGGTACCACACGCGCAAGACTTCTTTCGCTCTGCCCCACCTACGGCATTGCCGTGGAGGAACGTCCTTTTACGCTGTCCGAAATGACCGCCGCCGACGGCGTTCTTATCACCTCTTCGTCAAAACTCTGCCTGCGGGCGGGTGATATCGACGGCACACCTCTCGCCGCCGACGGAAAAACCGCTGTTGCTCTTTGCCATGCCATGGCCAGGGACTTTTTCGGATAACCGTTTGTTATTTTTTTAACAATCCGCATCTGCTTTCGGTAAGCATATGCTAACCAACGTTAACATCCCGCTTCCGGCCGAAAAGCCTTATATAGTAAGCATTTGCTAACCGTAAATTGTGAAATTTTTAACGATTTTTCAAAAACCTATTGCAAAGCATGGTAGTTTGTGATATAATTGGTATGGTTATATAAAACAAAGGAAATCCCTTGCTTTTTTTGGTAAAATCCGACAAAAAGCCGGGAGGTCCGAATGGAGGATAACATGCTGAAAAAGAAATCCGGTATTCCCTTTATCGGCACGCCCGACCAGGAAGCGAAACTGAACGAAATCATCGCCCGGAACAAACATGACAAA
>CAKRWK010000151.1 GCA_934417455.1 uncultured Eubacteriales bacterium | reverse complement strand
ATTATTTCGTGCACGGAGGTATTTATGGATATAACGGAACGAAAAATCACAAAAATCGCAAGGGAAGCGGAAAAACTGGTTCTTCTCACCATTCGGGAAGAAGGCATCGGCACGGCGGAAATTGACCTGATTCACGCATTGCGGCACAACCCGGGGTGCACGCAGACAAAGTTAACGGAACTTCTGCATGCAGACAAAGCGGCCATCGCCCGAAGAACCAAGAACCTGGAAAGCAAAGGTTACCTTGTCCGTCTGGATGACCCGAACGATAAACGCACACAACACCTTTTTCCGACAGAAAAAGCGGAAAATCTGAAATTTTCCAAGGCAGAAATAGAATCTGCGTTTTACACGTACCTGCTTTCTTTGCTGTCTGAAACGGAAAAAGAAACGTTTACAAATCTGCTAGATAAGATATACACGGCTTCCAAAAAAGAGAGCCGTTGCGGTTTTCCTCATTTTATGAAATGAAAGGAGCGGGTTAGCACCATGGAATGTTGTCCCGTTTGTGTTTATGAAAAATCAAAAAATATTTTATCCGGACAGGGTTACCTTTTATTTTCGCGCGGAGTGGATAACCTTGGTCTTTGTCACCGTATCCGGTCTTCTGTATAATGTGGGATTGCTTGCAACGCCGTGGTTTGAAGGCCGTTTAGCGCAGACTCTGTCCGATATTCTGAACGGCTCCGCAACCGCATCTGCCATGGTAACTCTGGTGATAATCTATTTTGCCGTGACTCTGCTCGTACAGACGGCGCGGTTTATCAAGCGTTTTTATGTCCGACGTTTTGCAAATAATATCAACCGACGGATGAAGGGAATCCTTTATGCCAATCTGGTACGCCAAAGCCGCACGTCGCTTGAAGAGGCGGGGGCCGGGGAACTGCTGACGAAAGCCATTTCCGATGTGGACGACTGCGTGGAGGGCATGCGGAAATTTACCACGGAGTTTTTCGATACGGGTGTTGCGTTGCTCGGCTACATTGTTATGCTTTTGATATATGATTTTCGGTTGGCTTTGCTCAGCCTCATGTTCCTTCCCGTTTCTTATTTTTGTGCGGCACGGATGAAGAAACCGGTGCAACGCGCGGGAGCCGCATACAAAAAAGCGGCGGGGGAACTGAGCGGCGCCACGCTTGACCGCGCGGAAAATGCCGTTACTTATCGTATATACGGTTGTGAAAATGTGCGGGAAAACATGTATGAGAAAACGCTCGGAACATATGAAAAAAACGCCGTTCGTGCGAATGTATGGCAGTCCGCTTTGCCGCCGCTGTACCTTGCGGTGTCGGGGGCGGGTGTACTTTTCATTCTGTGGTTCGGCGCAAAGAACGTGCTCGGAACGGGCTGGAGAGTATGGGATATTGCGGCCATTACCACGTTCCTTTCCTGCTTCACGAAAATGACGGTCAAATCTTCCAAAGTTGCCAAACTTTTCAATTCCGTGCAGAAGGCAGAAGTTTCATGGAAACGGATTCGTCCGCTGATGAAAACAATAGAAACGGAAGAAAAAATTATACCGTTGTCGCCGGCCGAAGTCAGCATTGAAAATCTGTCCTTCTCCCATGGAAAGGTACCCGTTTTTTCCGGACTTTCGCTTTCGGCATGCCCCGGAGACATGATCGGTGTAACTGGCCCTGTGGCCTGCGGAAAATCCACATTCGGTCGCGTGTTTCTTTGTGAAGCGCCATACGACGGTTCCGTACGCTTCGGGGGAAAAGAACTTTCGGATTTCACTCCGCGGGAGATTTCGGCGGCTGTCGGCTACCTCGGACATGACCCGCAACTGTATTCGGACACTGTGCGGAGCAATGTTCTGTTTGACGAGGAGAAGGATGTCATGCCGTACCTTGCCGTGACCGCGCTGACAGAGGAAGTCCTCGCCATGGAACACGGCACGGAAACCGTGATAGGGAACGGCGGTATGCGTCTTTCCGGTGGGCAGGCACAGAGACTGGCGCTTGCCAGAACATGGGCACATCCGCGCCCGCTACTGGTACTGGATGACCCGATTTCCGCGCTTGACCGAACAACGGAGGATACCGTATTTGAAAACCTGCAGGATTATGCAAAAGACAAAGTTGTGTTTCTGATATCTCACCGGCTGTATCACTTCCCGCAGATGAAAAAAATCATATTCATGGAAGACGGAAAAACAACCGTCGGTACGCACGAAGAACTGATGGCGTCGGTTGTCGCATATCGTCGGCTTTACGAAAGTCAGACGGGAGGAGATTCGCATGAAGAATAAAAAACAAGCGTCGGGGACATTTGCGGCTGTCCGTGCTGCCGTACGGGCACATCGGCTTCTTGCCGCGGGCACGATTCTTTGCGTCGGAGCGGCGGTGGTATCGTCCCTTGTTTCGCCCCTGGTGCTGGCGCGTGCCATCGACACATTGACGCAGGGGCAACCTCTGTCCTTTTCCTTAGTATTGCTTTATTTCGGAAGCCTGGCGCTGGAAGGCGTTCTGTCTTCGGCGCAGGAGACACTCCTTGTGCTCCTCGGGCAGAAAATGACGCATGCGCTCCGCTCCGAAATGTCGGAAAAACTGACGCGGCTTCCGGCAAGCACGTTGGCCGGACAGGAACCGGGAGCGGTTGCCGCGCGTTTTTCCGGTGATGTGGATACGGTGGAAGCACTGTTTACCTCCGGTATCATCAGCATGATTGCGGATGCGTGCCGCATTATTTCGATTCTGGCGGTTATAGCGGTGAAAAATGTCGGTCTTTCTTTGTTTTTGCTTGCGGTTCTTCCCGTTCTTGCCGTGTTTACGAGGCATGTGCAAAAGAAAATGCTCACCGCACAACTCGAAAACCGGCGCGCGGTCGCCGCCGTGTCGGGACAAGTGCCGGAAACGCTGCATAATATCCGCACCATCCATGCTCTCGGCTTGGAAAATTACATGGAAAATCGCTACGACCGGCGCATCGGAGAAAGTTATGCCGCCGTGGAAAAAACGAACTTTTACGACGCGATATATTCTCCCGTCGTGCTTCTTCTGAACGCGGCCGTAGTCGGCGTTGTCATGTTGCTGTCCGTTTCGGGACGGGCGGAAGTCCTCACGCTGTTCGGCATGTCGGTCGGTACATCGGTCGCCGTTATCAATTACATATCCCGCATATTTTCTCCGATGGAAAGTCTCGGCATGGAGATACAGACCCTACAGTCGGCTATGGCAGGCGTCAGACGTATCGATGCATTTCTTTCTTCTCCCGAACGCACACTTCCGAAAGCGGCGCACGGGACGGTCGACGGTGATGTTGTCTTTTCACATGTGACTTTCGGATACGGAGAACAACCCGTGCTCCGGGATTTTTCCCTCACGGTGAAAACGGGAGAGCAGGTAACACTGGTAGGGCGCACCGGTGCCGGGAAGAGCACAGTATTCCGTCTGCTCCTGGGACTTTACCGGCCGCAAGCCGGTACGGTAACCGTCGGGGGTGTGGATGTTTCGGACATCACGGACAGAAAAAAACGTTCGTTCATCGGATGTGTGGAACAGCATTTTTCCCGCGTTCCCGGAACCGTGACCGATCAGATTACCCTGGGCGATCCGGACATTACGGAAGAAATGGTGCACGCGGCCGTTTCCCTTGCCGGTATGAACGAAGCAGTTACGTCGCTTCCCGACGGATATCATACTGTATGTACGGAAGGGATGTTTTCGCAGGGAGAATGGCAACTTTTGTCCATTGCGCGCGCCGCCGCGGCCAATCCTTCGGTGCTTTTGCTGGATGAAATCACAGCCAATCTGGACACCGAAACCGAAGTACGTGTGCTGGAAGCGCTCCGAAGGGCTTCCGAGGGGCGCACCGTGCTTTCCATATCTCACCGCATGTATGAAAATCTCGGCGGACGCACCGTGCACATCGGAGCGTCCGCGCGAGAAGAGGTAACGGCCTCTTAACTTTCCATCTGTTTTCCGAGAAATACACCTGCCGTTTGAATCAATTTGGATTCCACAGCTTGTGTCGGCTTGTCTTTTTACGCGCCGTCGCACGGATAGG
>CAKRWK010000150.1 GCA_934417455.1 uncultured Eubacteriales bacterium | reverse complement strand
ACGGAAACACAGTCTGCGACCTTGCCGTCACGGCCGGCGGCGTGCCCGTATCCTCCGAAGGAACGCGCTACACGCTTCCTCTCGACACGGGCGACAACCGCATCGTACTGACGGCGACGCACGGACGGGCGACGGCCGTCTTTACCTGCACGGTAAGGTACGCCGACGGTGCGCCGACGCTGTCTGTCGGTATTCGGGACGGGCAGACATACCGCGGGGACAGATACAGTTTTGATGTTGTCGCCCGCGACGCGCTCGGCGAAAAACTGCCCGCCTCGGCCGTTTCTTTCTTCCTTGACAGCGACGCCGGCGACGGCAGAGAAAATTTTGTCCGCACCGATGCCGTTTCTCTCGTCTGGGATGACAGCACGATGACAAGTTTTTGCCTCCGCTTTACGGAGGAACCGTTCTCTTCCCTTGCCGGCATCCCCTTCCTCCTGAAAATCACAGCAACCGACGGACGCGGACGGACAGCGTCCGCCACATACACGCTGACATATGCCCCCGCCGCGGAGGGAGAATCCGTCGGAGACGTGGTTTTCGCCATGGAGGGATTTTCCATCGGATGCGGGTACTTCATTGAACCCGTCAGAATACCGATATACCGCGGCGTTCCCTTCTCCAAGACCCTCACCGATTTTCTGCTTGCGCGGGGGTACACTTACACATACACGGGGACGGTAGAAAAAGGATTTTATCTCGCGACTGTCGGCGGGCTTGACATTGAAAATAACCGTATTCCCGACGGACTCTGGAAATACCTCGAAGAAAAAAACTACGAACGCTCAATAGAGGACCGCGGCTCCCTCGGAGAATTTGATTTCGGCTCCGGCTCGGGATGGATGTACAGTGTCAACGGCGTATACAAGAATTACGGTCTTGCCGATTATTATCCGCAGAACGGGGACACCGTCCGCGTGCAGTTCACGCTTCTGCTCGGGGATGACCTCGGCGGAGGCGGCGCGCTCGGCGGCGGGAGTTCCGGCAGTCTTCTTGACGACAATCCCGATTATGCCCCCGTCATGACCCTCCTCGCGGACATTGCGGCGGGCGGCGCCGACAAAACGGTATATCACGAAGTGCTGGCGGCTCTCTCCGAATGGAATCTTTCGCAAAAGGCGATGGATGCCCTGACGGAAAAACTGAGGGCCGCTTACGGAAGATAACATGAAAAAATTTTCGGTTTGCTTTTGCCTTATTCTTTGCCTTTGCACGGCAATTGTCCCTGCGGCGGCCGCATCTGCGAATGCGGCCGTCCCCGACGTGCGCTCAGTGGCTGACGGTATCATCCGATGGAAAAAGTCGGACGTCGGCGCCGCGCCCGACGGTTACCTCATGAACGACAAATTTCTTTCCCTCGCCGGCACCACGCCGGGAGACTGGTATCCCATCGGTCTCGGCCGTCTCGGCATTCCCGATAATCAGACAGGGTATCTTGCCGTTCTGAACGACAATGTGGAAAAACGATACAAAACGGCAGACAGACTGAGCGCCGCCAAGGCCACCGAATGGCACAGAATCGCGCTTGCCGTGCTGGCCTCGGGCGGCAATCCCCGCCGTATGGGAGAAAACGGTGACATAGACCTCATTGCCGACGGAACGTATAACCGAACGGACAAAAACGGAAACGGCATTCTCGGAAAACAGGGCATCAACGGTTTTATATGGGGACTCATCGCGCTGGACAGCATGTACTACGACGTGCCGTCCGATGCGTATTACACAAGGGACGACATCATTCTGAACATCCTGAAGTGTCAACTTCCCGACGGCGGATTTGCTCTTTCGGGAGAGACGAGCGACCCCGACATCACGGGGATGGCTCTGCAGGCACTCGCTCCCTACTACAACAGCGAAAAGGAATACGCCTACGTCGGCAAAAGCCTATCCGACACCCCGATAACGAAGAAAGTGCGCACGGTGGTGGAAGAAGCGCTCCGCTGCTTGTCCGCCCTGCAGCAACCCGACGGCGGGTTTGCCAGTTGGGGCACACCGAACAGCGAAAGCGCCGTACAGGTGGCGGTGGCGCTCTGTTCTCTCGGCATCGACCCGTTCTCGGACACGCGTTTTATCAAAAACGGACACACGGTATATGACGGTATTCTGAAATACAGGAACACCGACGGCGGATTTCTCCACTCCTTTGTTTACGACGCGGATAATCCGACCTCCCTGCCCGACGCTTCCAACACCATGGCCTCGGAACAGGCACTGTACGGCATGGCTGCCGTCTTTCGCCTGCAAAACGGCATGCGCCGTCTTTATGATTTCCGCGCGGAACAGAGCGACGAGGTCAAAGCCGCCATTCTCGATGCGGAAAATCGCATCGAAACCCTTTCGTTCACGTCCGGCACGGACGACATTGTCGCCGTGTACAATGCCTACCTCGCCATTGACGGCGCGGAACGCAGTTACGTGAAAAACTACCGCAAACTCTCGGAAATTCTCGCATTCGCCGGAATTCCCTACGCGGAAGAAAAAACGGAATACAACAGCGGGGATGCGGGCGTATCCCAACCGATGGAAGAATTCACCGCCGTCGACATGGCCGCGGCAGACGCATTGCCCGACATCCTGACCACGGCTTACCGCGCCGAGGTTCTGAAACTCTGGCGCAAAATCCGGAACTGTTTCGACTTTGACGGTAAAAACGCCTATTACATAAAACTCGACAAAGCGAAAAACGAAATCGAACGCATAGAAGAAGAAATCGAAAGCATCCGGGGGGACATCAAAGAAAACCTGTACCCCTTTGACGGTATCGGCCTTTCCGACAGAAAGGCGGTGCACGCGCTGTATGACAGATATATGTCCCTCTCGGAATACGACAGGAGCCGTCTGGACGCATCCGACGTCGAGGGACTCCTGAAATGCAGAACACAGGTGGATAACCTGTACCTTGCCGTATGGATTTCGGCGGTGTCCGTCACCGTCGTGGCCGTCCTCACGGTCGGCATTGTTCTCCGCATCAGAAAACGCAGAAAGGAAAAAGCATCTCTGAGGATGCCGGAAAGCGACGAATGAAAAAAGACCTGCTCGCCCTGACGGCCGTTGTACTCATCCTCGTGTTTGTCTTTTCCGGCACGAAAATTCAGTCGGTAGACGACTATTATCTGACGCACATCGACGACATAAAAGAGGACAGCGAAACCGTGTTTCTCACCATCCGCTGCGACACGGTGCTGGACAACTGGGACAGTCTTGACCCTGCGCTCCGGTACGAAAAATATGTACCGTCGGACGGGATAATTCTTTCGAGAACGGAGTATGTCCTCCGCAAGGGCGACACGGTGTATGACATTCTGAACCGCGCCGTCAGATACAACAAAATTCAGATGGAATGCGTATATTCGGCCAATTATGCAAGCATTTATGTGCAAGGCATCCATCATTTGTATGAATTCAGTTGCGGGGAACTCTCCGGTTGGATGTACGCCGTCAACGGAAATTTTCCGAATTACGGTTGCTCCAAATACGTTCTCAAAGACGGCGACGATATTCTGTGGTGCTACACATGCGACCTCGGACGCGACGTCGGATGCCTTTGGGAGGTGACGCCGTGAGATACTTTGACAGACTGCACCCATCGGCGGCTTTCTTTTACTTTCTCTTCGTCCTGCTCTCGGCCATGCTGACGATGCACCCCGTCATTGTCACGATATTCTATCTTTCCGGCGTAATTTTTTCCGGCATGCTGACAGGCATACGGAAAATGCTTTCCGGCCTTGCATACAGCATTCCCGTTATGCTCATGATTGCCCTGACCAATCCGCTTTTCGTCCACAAAGGGGAAACCGTGCTTTTCTTTCTCAATGACAATCCCGTGACAAAAGAGGCCATTCTGTACGGCGTATTCGCTTCCATGATGCTGATGTCGGTATTCTATTTTTCCAAATGCTACAGTATCGTCATGACAAGCGACAAATTTATCTATCTGTTCGGTCGCGTCATTCCGAAGCTCTCCCTTGTTCTCTCCATGTCCCTGTCCGCCGTGCCGAAAATGAAACGGAAATTCCGCGAAATCGACGACGCACAAAAGG
>CAKRWK010000149.1 GCA_934417455.1 uncultured Eubacteriales bacterium | reverse complement strand
TTTCTGATACTCGGCCAGATACACGCGCTGATTTTTCAGGCTGCGCTTGCGTTCGAGCACTTTGACAAAGGGGGTGGGGTCAAGAATGCGGATAAGGCTGTCGCCGAGGATGTCCGACGCATAGCGCACGTTGACAATACGGCGCGCGGCCTCGTTTATCTGCTGGACTTCCAGCGCGTCGTTGACGACAATCAAGCCGTTCGGCGTATTGTTGACGATACAGTCAGAGAAACTCTCCGCTTTCTCCTTAAGGTAGGGCAGGCACATGGAAATTTCCGCCTTGCCGTAGTAAATGGCAATCGCCTTCTCACGACAGGTGTCATAACCGCAGGAACCGCAGTTGAGTTCGTCCTCCGGCTTGTTCTTGCCCATTTTTTTGAGGATGTCTGCGATTTCGCTCTCGCTCGGCGTTCCGTTGCGCAACTCAATCGGCTCAAAGGTCTTGCGCAGGGCAAGACTATCGGGCTGTTCGACGGCAAAGTCGCGCTCGCCGGCATAGGCCGCAATCGCCATATAATCGGAAACGGGAGAACGGTGATATTTTTCCATCACGGGGCCGCTGATGCAACTGCCGACACAGGCCGACATTTCGATAAAGCACTTATGTACTTTGCCGTTTTCTATGTCACGCAGGGCGGCCATGCAGTTTTCCACGCCGTCCACCGCGAGGTAGGTGTATCCCGGCGCGTTCTGCGCCATGGTTTTGAGAATACCGCCCGTCGTCGGGAAGAAGCGGGCGCGGCTCTCGGCCTCGTCGTCCATATCCGGCTGAGGCGTGATATGCTCCGCTTCCAGCCAACGGGTCAGTTCTTCGTACGTCAGAACGGCATCCACAATGCCGCCATAGTGCTCCGCCTCGTCCTTCTTGGCAACGCAGGGGCCGATAAAGACGGTTTTTGCGTTCGGTACACGCTCTTTGATGTTCGCGCAGTGTGCCTGCATGGGGGAAAGCACGTCGGCCAGGTACATGAGTTCCGACGGGAAATATTTCTGTATCAGAAGGTTGACGGAATGACAGCAGGACGATATGATGATGTCCCGCGACCCGTCCGAGAGCATTTTCTCGTATTCGGTTTTGACAATGGTGGCACCGACGGCCGTTTCCTCCGCGTCGGCAAAACCGAGCGCGCGCAGTGCCGCCCGCATACCGCGGATACCGACGCCCTGATAATTGGCGATAAAGGAAGGCGCAAGGCTGACATAAACCGGGTCGCCCGACTGAATCAGCACTTTAACTTTTTCGGTTTCGTCCACAATCTGTTTCGCGTTTTGCGGGCAGACGACAAAGCACTGGCCGCAGAGAATACATTCGTTACCGATGATATGCGCCTGATTTCCCGAGAAGCGGATGGACTTCACCGGGCAATGACGTATGCACTTGTAGCAGTTTTTGCAGTTGGACTTCTTAAGCGTCAGACAGTTGGCCATGGTTCTTTTGCCGACTCACCTTCCGATGAGCCGTTCCTTTCCGTCGGATTTTTGTCGGGGTATGCCCCGCGGATTCCGTTTCAGAGGGTACCGGCTCTGTCGGCCTCCACGGCCGGCAGGACTCTGGTGTCCCAGAACGCGGGAAAGCCTTCTTTTGTCACACCGGTGTAGACGGTCTCGCCGACTTTCACCGTGACGCCTTCCCTGTTGCATCTGCCGGCACAGAAACAGCCGGTCAGAATAATATCGTCTTCCAGTTTGCCTTTCTCGATTTTTTCGCGGAACATTTCCGCGATGTCGGGGGCGCCTTTCAGATGGCAGGAAGAGCCGACGCAGATTTCGACAAACAGCATGACCTTATGCCTTCGCCTTGATTTCTTTGTCGAAAAATTCCTTCACCGAGTCCGGCGCGACCGAATAAAATTCGTCGTCCACCGTCACGCACACGCCCTCCTGGCATCTGCCCATGCAGAACGTGCCGCCGAGTTCCACTTTGTCGCCGAGGTTTTCCGCGGCAATCAATTCCTGAAGTCCCTCAACTACCTGTCTCGAACCTTTGATGTGGCAGGAAGAACCGATGCAAACCGTAACTTTCATGTTTCAAATCTCCTATGTATTGTTTCATTCTCGGACACCGGGAAAAGAAAGAAGGCGCATCCGTTCGCGCTCTCCTTTCCCGACCGAAAGCGCGGCGGCGACAGGCGGCATCCACCGTCTGACAAGACTCATCGGCGCGCCGCTTTCCGCGCAGAAGAGGGCAAGATATTCTTCGGCCGCCTCGGGCATGTCCCGCAAATAGAACCAAAGGCAGGTGACGGCGGCATCCGCCGCGGCGTCTCCAGACGCGGCATGCGAAAAGTCCAGAACATACACCCTGCCGTCCGATGCCGAGACAAGGTTCTCCGGCGTCAGATCCCCGTGGCAGAAACCGGCCTTGTCGGGGAGGGCGCACACCTCAGCGGTGAGGGCGTCTCGCCTTTCCGCGGAAAGCGCGGCACAGCCGATGTTACGGGTAAGGATGTCACGAAGACGCGCAACGCATGTCACCGTCAGGGCGTTTACCCGACACTGCAGGCCGGCCAGCATACGCAGATAGGCCGTACGGTCGGCGGCATTTTCCCGCATGCGGTGCCACAGCGTTTCGCCGCGGACATAATCGGACACAATCGCCCATTTCCCGTCAAACGTTGTCACACCGCGCACGGCGGGCACGTCAAGTCCCCCGTGGCGCGCGGCTTCGGCGGCCGCGGCTTCGGAAAGAATTTTCTCCGTCGGATAGGAAGAGTCAAACACCTTCACGCAAACATCCCCGTCCCGATAGACGGTTTTTCTGTTGCGAACGGCTATGATTCTGTCAAGATTCATCGGGCACCTTTCCTTCCCGACCGTCAAGCGGGACGGTCGTTTCGGCAGGCGGTTTTGGGACAGATACGCTGCATAGACTTATCTGTTAAAATTTTAACACACCCGCGCGCATTTGTAAATAGTGTATTTTATATATCAAGCATATAGAAAATGACATGGAAGTCCGTGGAATCAAAGGGAAAAACGATATTCGCGATACGCGTGCCCCTCCAACGTTTTCCAAAGGAACACCCCCTCTTCAAACGTCATATATCCGCGCTCGCTTCCCTCTTTCGGAATGGACACGGAACCGGGATTCATGTACACAAAACCGTCGCGCTTCTCGCACGCCGGCACATGCGTGTGCCCGTGCAAAAGCACCGTACCGGTAGCAAAGGGCGGCAAGCGGTCGGCGTTGTAAACATGTCCGTGCGTGGCAAACACGGTATGTCCGCCCATGTCGAGCAGGGCGTAATCCGCCATGATGGGAAAAGGCAACACCATCTGGTCGACCTCCGCGTCGCAATTGCCGCGAACGGCAACGACGTCCGCCCGCACGTCCGAAAGAAGGGGTATCACCTCTTTCGGTGCGTATCCGTCGGGCAGGTCGTTGCGCGGCCCGTGATACAGAAGGTCGCCGAGAAGAAGCAGGCGCGAAGCGCCCTCCGCCGCATATCTGTCAAGCAGCATGCGGCAATACAAGGCACTGCCGTGTATATCCGACGCTATCATCCATTTCATTTGTTTTTCCTCCGAAAAATCGAGTAAATGCACACAATAGTTTGCTTATTTTATAATCTGACGTTTGACGCGGCAGAGTTCCGATATGAAATCCCGGTCAAGGTCGGTGAGGTTATAATCCTTTTTCCGTATCATAATGTCGCGATACGTTTTAGCTCTGCCGGGCACATGTCTCTGCACGAGACCGTACCGGTCCAGAACTTTTCCCGACACGGGAGACGCCCACATGAACGCGTCCGCATTGAGGGAAAGAATGTCAAATTCACTTCCCCGTTCAAAGACATAAATCACGCGGTCGGAAAACACCGGCACTGCCTTTCTGACTTCCGCCGTCGGCACGGAGGGAACATACGGGTCGCCCTGCGTGACTTCAATACAGGCGGCGAGGTCGTCGTCCGTTATATCGGAAAGCGCGGTGAGGGGCGAATCGGCACGGCAAAGAAGAACGGGAGAAAACTCCGCCACGAGTTCATAGGCCAGTCCCTTTTCGTCGTACATTTCTTTATACTGGCGGTCGAAAACAGTGGCGTACCGTATAA
>CAKRWK010000148.1 GCA_934417455.1 uncultured Eubacteriales bacterium | reverse complement strand
ACTCTTTGTCAGCGGGTACTTCGGTCTGTCGAAAATCCGCTCGGGCGTTCCCTCTTCGAGGACGGCACCGTCCGCCATGAAAATCACACGGTCGGAAATGCTTTTCGCAAAACGGAGTTCGTGTGTCACGATAATCATGGTGCGTCCGAGAGCGCGGAGTTCCGAAATGACGCGGAGCACCTCGCCCGTCAGTTCCGGGTCGAGAGAGGATGTCGGTTCGTCAAAACAGAGAATGTCCGGTTCCTTCATCAGCGCGCGGGCAATGGCAACACGCTGCTGCTGACCGCCGGAAAGTTCGCACGGATATGCCCCCTCGCGACCGGACAGCCCCGTCGCACATAGAATGTCCCTGGCTTTCAATTCTATGTCGGAAATAATTTCCTTTTTGTTTTTCCGGTAGTCTGGACGACGCCGTGCCGAAAGAGATGGTGCCAACGTCAAGTTGCCGAGAACGCTGTACTGCGGAAACAGATTGAACTGCTGGAACACGAGCCCGAACGAAGTATCTTCCGCCACACGTTTTTTCCCGGTGACGGGAAACACCGTACGGCCGCCGACGGAAATGTTTCCCCCGTCGGCCGCCTCCAGTCCGGCAAGACAACGAAGTAACGTTGTTTTTCCGCCGCCCGACGCACCGATAAGCGAGAGCACCTGCCCCCGTTCGAGCGAAAAGGAAACACCGCGAAGCACCTCGGTTCCTCCGAAACTTTTTCTTACATTTTCAACTTCAAGAAATGCCATATCCACACCTACGCACGAAAATATCCAAGCCGTCTTTCCGCTTTTCCGAAAAGAACGGTCAGAAGGCCGACAAATACAAGATAAAATGCACCCGCATAAAAGACAGGCCACACAAGACCGCGAGTGGACAGTTCGTACTGTCCGAAATACATCAGTTCACAAACACTGATGACATTGGCCAGCGACGTATCCTTGACCAGCGTGATGACCTCGTTGGACATCGGCGCCAGCACGCGCTTGACCACCTGTAAAAGCACCACGCGGAAGAAAGTTTCCGACCGCGTCATGCCGAGAACCTGTCCCGCCTCATACTGCCCAATGGGAATCGACTGAATTCCGCCGCGATAAATCTCCGAGAAATACGCGGCATAATTGATGACAAAGGCCACCAGTGCGGCAAGAAAACGGGTGGAAAATGTTTTGTCAAACCACGCCCATCCCGTCGACACCGTAGGCCATACAAAACCGAACAGCAATCCCGGTACGTAGAAAATGACAAAAATCTGCAACATCAGCGGGGTGCCTCGCAGAATCCAGACAAGTGTTTTGAACACCGCACGCACGGGTCTGCACTTCGACATGGTGCAAAACGACACGAGAAGGCCGAGCGGCAGAGCAAACAAAAGCGTCAGGAAAAACAGGAGGAGCGAGGACGAAAACCCTTGCAGAAGTTCCCCCGTCACACGAAGAAACGTTGCCATATCAACCAAGCGTTTCCGCACTCACGACAACGGGCGAACCGTATGTTTCATTGAGACGCGCCATCGTGCCGTCTGCAAAGCGGGCACGAAGAAAGTCGTCAAGAAGGGCTTTCAGGTCACTGCCCTGCCGAAGACCGACGGCAAACTCTTCCTTATTAAAGGAGAACACGGCGGTATCGAGAAGAACAAGGTCGGCATAATCGCCCTTACCGACAACGCTTGCCGCCAGCGTGTAATCCACGACAGCCACGTCGGACTGCCCCGAGGTAACCTCAAGCAGTGCGCTCACCTGTCCGTTCGCCAATGCGTTGACGGTGGCGGCACCGATGGTTTCCTTCGCGACTTTCTCACCGGCCGAGCCGGCCTCACAGGCAACTTTGGCATTTTTCAAAGAGGCGACATCCGGAAAAGCCGAAGCGTTCGAGCGACGAGCGATGACCACCTGTCGGTTTTCCGCATAGGACAGGGAAAAATCTATGTCCGCCGCAAGTTCTTCCGTTACAGTCATGCCGTTCCAGATAAGGTCAATGTTTCCCGATTTCAGTTCGGTCACCTTGTTTTTCCATACAATCAATTGAAACACGGGTGTAACACCCAGTTCTTCCGCAAAGAGTTTTGCAAGGTCAGCGTCGAATCCGACCCATTCTTCTCCGTCTTTAATGTAGTCCATACCGTCATACACCGTCACGCCGATGACGAGTTTCCCCGACGAACGAACGGTATTCAGGTCGCTTTTTTGTCCGCAGGACGTAAGTGCCGCGACGGGCAGAAGGGTCAATACAAAAATCAGCAGTATCGCTATCCGTTTTTTCATTGTTTTATTCTCCTTTAATTTGTTATCGTTTTAATGCGATAAAGTGTATGGATGTATTATACACGAAAAAAACGGATTTGTCAAGAGGTAAACGAAATTTTTCTGTTTTTTTGAAATAGTACTGTTTTTTCAAAAAAGTATCATTTTTGACAAAACAAGCCGACGAAAAGCAATGTCCGGAAAGAAAAGAATTCCATCGTTTTTTAGATATATTGCACAAAAATAACGTGTTCTGTTTGTGCAACATGCTATTTATTTTTTAAAAAAATGCCAAAGACAATTGACTTTAGCCACAGCCGGTGATAGAATAAAAGTATCAAAGAAAACACAATAAAGAAAGGCCTCCCATGAAAAAAGCAACACACTTCTTGATTCTTCCGGTCATGATTCTTCTCGTTTCCCTTCTCTTCGGATGCGGACAGACGCAGAAGCCGGACGAAGAAAAACCCGACGGCACAAAGACACCCTGTACGCATGAATGGTCTGACGGCGTTATTACCGCCGAGCCCACCTGCGGTGCGGAGGGCATACGCACGTTCACCTGTACGAAATGCGGGGATACGAAAACGGAAACCGTTCCCGCCACGGGCGTACATACTTACAGTACCACTTATTCGTTTGACAAGAACGGACATTACCGCGCCTGCACCGGTTGCGGCGTTAAAACAGAAACCGTCGAACACGCGGGACATATGACGGAAACAAAGGCACCGACCTGCCTGTCCGCCGGCGTCAATACGTTCACCTGCGACACCTGCGGCTATACCGAAGACCACGTCGGCGTTCCGTCCGCTGACCATTTCCTTGCCCTCGGGTCATGGGACGGCGAAACATGGAAAGGCGGTACGCTTGCCAACGGCACGTTGATTTGGTCCTGCACGACAAAAGGCTGCGACATCTCCTACACGCTGACGGACGCCAAGGTCGGCTTTGCCTCCAAAGCAAATTGCAACGCTTTTGAAACCAAAACCGTTACCGCAAACGGAAAAACATACACGGCCGCCATGAACAAAGCCGTTTTCGACACCTCGGCGGGCGATTACGCTTATTACGCACGGTTGCAAAGCGCTTCCGGAACAAGTGTTGTTTTCGACTTTGACCTTCTCGCCCCTGAAGGGGGTCTGACAAAAACCACCCTTTTCTTTAAGACGGGCGACAACAAATTCGCGAAAGCTCCCCTGACCGTTCTTCCCGACGGTTCCGTCAAAAACGTGAACGGACAGACCATCGCGGGTGCCGGCACCGTCAACGCAAAAACGCCGGCGCACATCACCGTTGCCATCGACCTCACAAACGGCGCTTTTACCTATCTGATAAACGGCAATCTTGCTGGTGAGGCAACCGCGACGGACTATGTCGGCATCACTATGCAGTACGCACAGTTTTCCATCGAAGCGGCCAAAGCGGAAGCCGCACTCGGAACGGGTGTCCTGTTCGGCAATCTTTCCGTTGCCACAGGCATGCAAAAATCAGGCGACGCTTCCGACCCGGAACCCGCGCCGAAATCCATGCAACTGCTTCCCCTGTTCGCCGACCATGCCGTTTTCCAGCGCGGCCGCGCGATTCTTATTGCCGGCACGGGCGAGGGCGACGTTTACATCCTCTTCCGCGGCCGTATCTATGAAGGCGTCTGCAAGGACGGAAAATTTACCGTTTCCCTTCCTCCGATGGAAGCGGGCGGTCCCTATGACATGTCCGTTTATATGAACGGAAAAGAAACCGTTCTGCGCGACATCATGATAGGCGACGTTATCCTGCTGGCGGGACAGTCGAACGCGGAACTGCCGCTCGATCAGACGGACTGGCCGGCG
>CAKRWK010000147.1 GCA_934417455.1 uncultured Eubacteriales bacterium | reverse complement strand
TGACGTTCGGCGAAAATTGACGCCCGGAACGGAAAAAATGCAAAAATCCCCTTGACAAGGCGGAAAATGTGTGGTATAATAGCGGAAAATTCAATAGTCGAATCAAAGAATTGTTAGAGGCGCGAAAGTAAAGAGTCGTGCGGTTGGGGCTTCCACAGAGCCTTTGCGGCCGCATAAAAGGTGCTTTCGCCGAAATGGTTCCCGTTGTGGACGGAACTGTTGGGCGTCGGGAGAATATCCCTGCGACTGTCGCAAGCGTTTCTTGCGGAGTGCTGCATTCGGTGGTTTTTCATTTGCTTTTTTCTTTTTTGAAAAAGATACGGAAAACGGTCGGAGCACTTGCTTCGACCGTTTTGAATTTTTCAGAAAAAAAGGAGAAAAAATCATGAAAAAAATCGTATCCCTCGTTATCCTTCTGGCCGTACTCACGGCCGCGCTCACGTCCTGCGGTGCGCGCGAAAAAGTCGATGTTTCCGGCTTTACGAGCCTTGCCGACTTCCGCGACAGCGGCGCCGTCCTTGCCGCGCAGACCGGTACTTTCCACCTGCAGGCGCTGAATGCCCAGATGGAAGGCGTGACCAAAACCGAATACAAGGATTTTACCACCCTTCTTGTCGCCCTGAAAAGCGGAGCCATTGACGGATACGTCGCTGAGGAGCCGACCGCTTACGCCGAGAGCCTTGCCGACGGAGCTATTGCATATATTCCGCTTGTCAATAACCGGACGGGATTTGCCGTGACGGGAGACGAGACGGGCATTGCCGTCGCTTTCAAAAAAGGTTCGCCGTACCTCTCGCTGGTCAATGCCGTGATTGACGGCATTTCCGAAGAAAAGAAAACCGCTCTGATGGAACAGGTTTTCCTTCTTTATAAGAACATGGATACGGAGCAGAATCTTACGCCCGTCCTTTCTTCTTCCCGTACGGATACGTCGGGCGGCACGCTCCGCATCGCTATGGAATGCGCTTACGCGCCGTTTAACTGGACGCAGACGACATCCGCCGGCGGCGCCGTACCGATCGCGGGTGCGTCGGGGCTGTATGCCAACGGATATGATGTGCAGATGGCCAAATACATTGCCGCCGAACTCGGTATGCAACTGGAAATTTCGGCAAACGAATGGGATTCGCTGATTCCCGCTGTCGAAAGCGGCGCGGTGGACGGCATCATTGCCGGCATGAGCCCCACCCCCGAGCGCATGGAAAAGGTGGACTTTTCCCACTGCTATTACAGAAGCAATCTTGTCATCATCTACAAAAAGAACTGATTTTCCGGAGAACATATACCTGTGAATTTTTTAAGAGAAGTTTTTGACATTGTTGTCAAATATCATACGCAACTCTTCTCGGGCGTCGGACTCACTATGCGCATCGCCCTCGAAGGAACGCTTTTCGGCCAGATGATAGGCCTTCTTGTCGGCGTTTTCCGGACGGCCCCCCTGTCGGGACATACGCCCGTCCGCATTCTGCAAAAAACGGTTTCCGCTCTTTTGCATGTGTATATCGAGGTCTTCCGCGGCACGCCCATGATGGTGCAGTCCATGGTGATTTTCTGGGGGTACGCCTTTTTGAACGGCGGCAGTCGTCTGCCGCTTGTGCCTGCCGGTGTCTTTATCGTTTCTGTCAATACCGGTGCTTATATGTCGGAAATCGTGCGCGGCGGTATTCTGTCCGTCGATAAAGGGCAACTGGAAGGCGCGTATTCCGTCGGTATGACACATGTGCAGGCGATGTGGCACGTTGTCCTGCCGCAGACACTCCGCAACATTCTTCCGTCCGTCAGCAACGAGTTTGTCATCAACATCAAGGACACGTCCGTGCTGAACGTCATCGGCGTCATGGAACTGTATTACATGGCAGGGGTTATCAACCGCGTCAATCTGCAGATTTTTCAGACGTATGCCGTTATCTGTATTCTGTATTTCCTTATGACGTTTACCGTCACCCGCCTTCTGCGGTGGCTTGAAAAGAAACTGGAAGGTTCTTCTTCCTACACCATCTGCGGTTCCCAGTCCGACCCCGATGCGGAAATCCATATCAGAAAAGAGGTGCCGACGTATGGCGACTGAACCCATTCTCGAACTTCGCCACGTAGAAAAAACATTCGGCAATCACGAGGTTCTGAAAGACGTCAATCTGTCCGTTCTTCCCGGCGAGGTCGTCAGCGTGATAGGCACGTCCGGTTCCGGAAAGAGCACCATGCTCCGTTGCGTCAATCTGCTTGAGCGTCCGACGGGGGGAGACATTTTCTACAACGGACGGAACATGACGGAAAAGGGCGTCGACCTTGCGGCCTACCGCGCCGAGGTTGTCATGGTGTTTCAGCAGTTCAATCTGTTCTCCAACATGACAACCCTTGAAAACTGCATCCGTCCGCAGAGAGTCGTTCGCAAACGTACCCGCGCAGAGGCGGAAGCGACTGCGAAGGAGTTCCTCGAAAAAGTCGGTATGTCCGCGTATCTGCACGCAAAACCGGCGCAACTCTCCGGCGGACAGAAACAGCGCGTCGCCATTGCGCGCGCACTGTGTATGCACCCCGAAATCATTCTTTTCGATGAGCCGACCTCCGCCCTTGACCCGGAGATGGTAGGAGAAGTGCTTGGCGTCATGCGTTCGCTTTCCGGCACGGGCATCACCATGATGGTCGTCACGCACGAGATGGCCTTTGCCCGCGATGTGTCCGACAGAGTCGTCTTTATGGACGGCGGCCGTGTGGCGGAAGAAGGAACGCCGGAAGAACTTTTCGGTCATCCGAAACTTCCGCGTACACGTGAGTTTTTGTCCCGCTTCATCGGAACAAATGAACAGATATGACAACAAATATAATCAAAACTCCGCCTTTCGCAAAGCGAAAGGCGGAGTTTTTTGCTTATTTTGCATACAGAGAGACAATGTTTTCAAGCACGTGTACCGTGAAGTCCATGCCTTCGACGGTGATGTGTTCATACGGTCCGTGGAAGGCGTATCCGCCCGTGCCGAGGTTGGGGCAGGGAAGTCCCATGAAACTGAGTCTCGCGCCGTCGGTGCCGCCGCGGATAGGTTCGCACACCGGCTCTTTACCCAGCATGCGGACAGCGGCCTCGGCGTTTTCGACGAGGTGCATATGCGGCAGGATTTTTTCAATCATGTTGCTGTACTGGTCGCGCAGAGTCAGTACCGCCGTGCCCGCACCGTACGTTTCGTTGACGGTCTTTTCGATATGGCGGAGCATGGCTTTGCGCGCTTCAAACGAAGCTTTGTCGTGGTCACGCACAATGTAGGAAAGTTTCGCTTCTTCCACGTTGCCGCGCATGTCGGTCAGGTGGAAAAATCCCTCGCGCCCTTCCGTGTGTGCCGGTGTGTCGGCTGCGGGAAGCATGGCGTTTATCTCCATGGCGACAAGCGACGCGTTGACCATGGTATCCTTGGCGTCGCCCGGATGAACGTTGACACCGTGCACCGTAAACGAAGCGCCGGCCGCGTTGAAGTTTTCGTATTCGAGGGTGCCTTCCTCGCCGCCGTCCACCGTGTAGGCAAAATCCGCACCGAAGGCGGGCACGTCAAACCCGTCCGCACCCTCGCCGATTTCCTCATCGGGGGTAAAGGCGATTTTCACGCATCCGTGCGGAATTTTGCCCGCCAGTAACCCTTCCGCCAGTGTCATGATTTCCGACACACCGGCCTTGTCGTCCGCACCGAGCAGCGTAGTGCCGTCCGTCGTAATCAGTGTCCGGCCGGCCAGTTTTTTTAAGTGCGGGAACATAGTGGGTGACAGTACCCGTCCGCTCGTGCCGAGCGGCAGGTCGCCGCCGTCGTAATGTTCCGTGATTTGCGGACGGACGCCCTCGCCCGAAAAGTCGGGCGCGGTGTCCATGTGGGCGATAAATCCAAGGGTCGGTTTGTTCTCATACCCCGGCGTCGCCGGAATCGTGGCGTAAAGGTAGCATCTGTCTTCGAGACGGACGTCTGATGCCCCCATGTCGCAGAGTTCTTTTTTCAGGAGATTGGCAAGGTCAAACTGCTGTTTCGTGCTCGGATGTTCTCTCGTTTCTTCCGAACTTGTGGTATATACGGTAACGTACCGTAAAAG
>CAKRWK010000146.1 GCA_934417455.1 uncultured Eubacteriales bacterium | reverse complement strand
GACGTCAACGAACTCCGTCGCAACGTCGGTATGGTGTTTCAGAAACCAAATCCGTTTCCGATGAGCATTTACGACAACATCGCCTACGGTCCCCGTACGTTCGGTATCCACAGAAGAGCCGACCTTGACCAGATTGTGGAAGCGTCGCTCCGTTCGGCGGCCATGTGGGATGAACTGAAGGATCGTCTCGACAAATCCGCCCTCGGTCTTTCGGGCGGCCAGCAGCAGCGGCTTTGTATTGCGCGGGCGCTCGCCGTCGAACCGAAGATTTTGCTGATGGATGAACCGACATCGGCACTTGACCCGATTTCAACGGGAAAAATCGAGGAACTCTGCGACGAACTCTCAAAGACAACAACAATAGTGATTGTCACGCACAATATGCAACAGGCAACGCGTATCTCCGACAAAACGGGGTTCTTCCTTCTCGGTGAACTTGTTGAATTCGGAGACACCGATGATGTTTTCACGTCCCCGAAGGACGAACGCACGGAAAGATATATCACCGGACGTTTCGGTTGATATTGATTTTTTCCGAAAATTATGTTACAATATAGGAGAACTGGTATGTCTTACATAAAACAGATGGATGAAGAGTTGGAAGAGTTAAAGACGGAACTTGTGAAAATGTGCCGTCTGACGGCGGAAATGATAAGTAAAGCCACGACGGCTCTTGTGACTTTCGACCGCGAACTCGGTCGCAGTGTCGGCGATGCGGACAAACGGGTGGACGAATACGAAATGGATATAGAAAAACGCTGCATGCGCCTTCTGATTCGCCGTCAACCGGTGGCAGGGGATTTCCGTATGGTTTCCACCGCGCTGAAGATGATAACGGATATTGAGCGCTTCGGCGATCAGGCCAGCGACATCGGCGACCTTGTATATACCATGCCGGGTGACACATATATCGGAAAACTGTCACATCTGGAAGCCATGGGCACATTGGCCGTGCGCATGGCGCGCGAATCCGTCAACTCGTTTATCAAGAACGACGAGGCACTGGCGGACGAGGTCATCCGGACAGACGATGAAATGGATGACCTGTTTGTCACGGTGCAAAACGACCTTATCGAACTTATTCGCAAAGACGGAAAGAAAAACGGCGATCAGGCCATCACCCTTATGATGGTGGCGAAATACTTGGAACGTATCGGAGACCACGCCGTCAATGTGGCGGAGTGGACAAAATACAACGAAACGGGGGTACATACAAAATACTGATGAAAAAGCCGTTGATTTACGTCGTGGAGGACGACGAGGGCATCCGCGAAGTCTATGAGGGCGCTTTTGAAGATGAGTACGAACTTTCCATGTTTGAGTGCGGCAAGGATTTTTTTGAAGCGTTCCGAACCAAAACACCGGACCTGATTCTTCTCGACATCATGCTGCCGGATATGGACGGTTATACTATCCTGCAGAAAATCAGAGAACGTGACGAACGCGTGCCCGTCATCATCGTCAGCGCGAAATCCGACGAAATCAGTTTCGTCAAAGGCCTCAACCGCGGCGCCGACGATTATATGGCCAAGCCCTTTTCCGTTCTCGAACTGATGGCGCGCGTCAAAACCAACCTGAGACGTGCATCCCTGTATGTATCGGCTTCGGGCGGGTTTACCGTCGACAGAAACGTCTACAAAATTTTTTATGACGGTCGAGACCTCGGATTGACGCTGAAAGAGTATAAACTGCTCGATTATCTGATCGGGCATGCCGGCATTACCATCGGACGCGACGACCTTTTCCGGGAAGTGTGGGGCGAAGACTACATGGGAGAAACGCGTACACTCGATATGCATATAGCGACTTTACGTGAAAAAATCAAAGAGGCGGGAGGTTGTGACGCTATCGTCACCGTTCGCGGTGTCGGATACCGTTTTGAAGCAAAATGAAAAGAAAAATATTTGTCCGCATCTTTCTGCTGTCTTTTCTGTCGGCTCTGCTCGTCTTTTTGTCCGGCATTGTTGCCATTGACAGAAATACGAAAAATGTCGTCGAAAATCGTCTGACGGTGGAAGCCGAACTTTTGTCTCACATTATACGCTCGGAAGATGACATCGGAAATCTCAGCACATACAAAAATGCCGATGCGTTCCGCATGACCGTCATTGACGAAAGCGGCAATGTACTTTACGAAAGCAACACGTCGGGGGCGCTGGAAAGTCATGCCGGCAGAGAAGAAGTCAAAGCCGCGCTGGCCGGTACTCCACGTGCCACGGAGCGATATTCGGAAACTTTCCGCTGTAATATGACGTACTACGCCGTGAAGGACACGCTGGATAACGGGCGCGTCATTGTCATCCGGCTGGCGGTCAAAAGCAGTGAAATTTCCGGGTTTCTCGGTGTGGCCGTCCCGCTTCTGATGTTCTCGCTCGTCGTTTCTTTTGTCATTTCGCTGTTTCTTTCCGGGCATCTGTCCGGAAAACTGTCCGGAAATATCGGTGCCGTGGCAGACCGTCTGCGTTCCGTCAACACCGGCAAGTACCGTCCTTTGGAAGTTGACAGCGGCGAACCGGAGTTTTATGCCGTGTTCCTCGAAATCAACGAACTGAATGAAAAAACCTGCGCTTACATGGAGACGCAGAAGCGCGAAAAAGAAAAACTTTCGACCGTTCTTGACAATATCGCGCAGGGACTTTTTGCGTTGGACAAAATCCGCCGTGTCGTTCTGGCAAACAACAGTGCCATCCGCATGTTCGACGGTGCGGATTCCGACATCGGAAAAGATCTGATTTTCCTGATTGACGACCCGGAACTTTGTCATAGAATCGAAAACACATCCGATGACGAAAGTTTTGAATACCGAATCGGGGATAAGATTTTGTCCGTTACGCTCCGTCGTATCGAAAACACCTCGCTTGCGGAAGAATTGTCCGCCATTGTAATTATAACGGACATCACAAAAACAAAGATGGTGGCCAAGGAGAAAAGCGATTTCTTTGCCAACGCGTCGCATGAACTCAAAACGCCGATCACCGTGATTCTCGGAAACTCGGAATTGATTCTCGCAAAAGACAAAACCGACGATACGGCGCATAAACAAATCGAACGTATCCACACGGAAGCGCTCCGTATGTCACAACTCATTTCGGATATGTTGCAACTGTCCCGACTGGAGCAGAGTGCAAAAGAAGAAGCGCCGCTTGTTTCGATCGATCTCGGTGCCGTTTCGGAAGAGGTCGCAGCGGAACTTTCCGCTTCTGCGGCCACGCGACAAATCGAAATTTTCACAAACGGTCATGCCTGCGTGTCGGCAGACCCGAAAAAAATGTACGAACTTGTCGAAAACCTGTGCTCCAATGCCGTACACTACAACAAAGACGGCGGAAAAGTCACCGTCAGCGTTTCGGAGAAGGACGGACACACCACACTTGTCGTGGCCGATACCGGCATCGGTATTCCGAAAGAGCACCTGCCGCGCATTTGCGAACGCTTCTACCGCGTCGACAAATCACATTCCAAAAAAACCGGCGGCACAGGACTTGGGCTTGCCATTGTCAAGCACATATGTGCCCTTTACGGTGCGTCGCTTTCCATCGAAAGCGAACCGGACGTCGGTACCACCGTGACCGTAACTTTCTGAATAAAACGAAAAAATACCGCTGGAATGAAAAATCATTCCAGCGGTATTTTTTTACCGGTCGGAATCCGTCGGGATTCCGTTTTTCTTTTTGACGGCGTCAAGACGTTCGCGCTCCGTAACATCGTCTTTCATAACGGTCTCACCGGCAGGAGCAGGCTCTGCCGGATGCTCCGCCATGTATGGGTCAATCATCAACTCTTTGATTTTAAAATACGATGCGTACACTTTCATAAAGGCAAATGTGGAGAACAGAATCGTCAGGGGGGCGGCAACGGCAAAGGGAACAAGGAAGCCGCCGAGACCGAAAATAAAGACAAGTTCCAGCAGAACGGCAAGCAGAATGCCAAGCAGGGCAAGGCTGTTGCGTTTAACGCCGAGCAGGGCAAAAATCAGCGCATTCTTAATGATTTTCGTTATCTTCAGGTCAAAGGTCACCATCTGTACGTAAATGTAGAAACGCATACAGAAGTAGAGAACAAAGAAAAGCAGGTTGCC